>NZ_JBFTSK010000055.1:0-54665 GCF_056399985.1 Chitinophaga sp. 01L420 | reverse complement strand
GTTTATATTATAACTTAACTGTTGCTTTGACCAACATGGATTTTGAACTGTAAAGGAAGTTGTAAATTCGCAATGACATTACGATTTAATAACGAGTGATTTTTTGTTTGTCATTTATACTATTATAAGTGGTCATCATGATAACTCATAGTTTCTGTTTTCTTTGTATGCTGCAGTAAATGATGTTAAAAAAAATGAAGGAGATTTTTGATGCCGAATTTTTGATTGGTATTTATTAGATTGAAGATCCAAGGGGATCACAGAAAGAATATCAAAGGTTACTAAAGCTGCTTGAATCACAGGATTTAAGCGGCTTTTTGTTTTACCATAAAAAGGAAAATCATACGAAATATTTTTTGTATCGGAAAATAGACGTTGAGTATATAATTATTTAAGTTAGGATAGCTTATATTATATATACAAATATGGGACAAAAAACAATTTTACTTGGCCACTTGAAAAGCTACTTTGGGATACAATGGCAGTGGTGACATGGCATCTTGACGCCAGATCTTCTTTTCCTATTTTGCGTAATAGTACCTTAATTTTCTTTAATATTTTTTTCTATCCATTTTATCATTCATTGTCATAGCTTTAATAGGACTGCGAACAAGTATAGAGGGCTTCTTTCCCAAACAGATGGCCATTTTATTTTACCGGTGCTACCATTTAAAATTACCGGTGCGGTTTTGTAGCAGCGGTAACTTATATTTTTGGGCACATGAAAACTTCTTTCCTATAGTTTAACCTGTCTCCCTTTTTTTTAAAACTGCATACCATTGTGATAGCGCTAAACTGGAATTAGCGGAGGCGACAGCCATATCCTTATCGGTCCATATCCCATCGGGTGGTAATCAATTTTTTTTCAGGTAAGGACATTTTTTTTACACGGACTGTAGAAGTCATGTAGGCCATGCCTTATAAGGTTTATTTATTCAATACCGTTTTTATTAAAAACAAGCTTATGACAGTTAATGTTTTTGAATTATTTGAATCAAATGTGCGCAGCTATTCCAGGTCGTACCCGGTAGTGTTCCACAAGGCTAAAAATGCTTTTCTCTACGCACAAGACGGAAAACCTTATATCGATTTTCTGATGGGAGCGGGGGCATTGAATTATGGTCATAATAATGACTTTATTAAATCACGGCTGCTGGAATATATGCAGGATGATTATATTATGCAGGGCCTGGATATGTTTACGGTGGCAAAAAGCGAGTTTATTACCACTTTCAATGATTTGTTGTTGAAGCCATTGGGGCTCAGCTACAAGTTCCAGTTTTGTGGCCCTACCGGCACTAATGCGGTAGAGGCGGCGCTTAAGCTGGCACGTAATTACACCGGCCGTACCAATGTCATCTCTTTTATGGGAGGTTATCATGGATTATCGCATGGGAGCCTGGCGATTACCAGTAATGAATATCACCGGAAGGCTGCTGGTGTAGGATTGCATAATGTTACGTTTATTCCTTTTGATGGCAATCATCCGCAGCATACAGACAGTCTGGCTTACCTGAAGATGATCCTGGAAGACACGCATTCCGGTATTGAGAAACCGGCTGCGGTTATTCTTGAAACTGTGCAGGCAGAGGGTGGTGTAAATGTGGCTTCCCCGCAGTGGTTGAAAGCATTGAAAAATATCTGTGAACAACACCAGATACTATTCATTTGTGACGACATACAAATTGGCTGCGGCAGGTCTGGTGATTTCTTTTCTTTTCAACGTGCGGGTATTAAGCCTGACATCGTGATCCTGTCAAAATCTTTAAGCGGTTATGGCTTGCCTATGGCTATGCTGCTCATAAAACCTGAACTTGACATCTGGAAGCCTGGAGAACATAATGGTACCTTCCGGGGATATCAACTGGCATTTGCAGGAGGAAAGGCCGCATTGGAATTCAGACAATTGACCGGACTGGAAACAGATGTAAAACGTAAGTCTGCCTATATCCGCAGTTTTCTCGGGAAACTGGCAACAATAGATGAAAGGATTCACATAAGAGGAATTGGAATGATGTGGGGCATAGACCTTTCTTCATTCGAAGATCCCTTACTGGCAAAAAAAATAGCGAAGGACTGCTTTGAAAAGCAATTGATAATTGAATGTGTAGGAAGAGAAGATAAAGTTCTCAAACTATTGCCTGCATTGACTATTGAAGATGAGGTGCTGGACAATGCACTGAATATAATCAAGCAGTCGGTAACGCAGCATATCGCCGTTTCCGGTAAACGGTTAAAAGGGGTTGTACTGTAATGGACCGGAAGCATTTTGAATGTTATAACTCGTTAACGGAATATGAATATTTTGTTTTTGTTTATTGCAAATAATTATTTCACTATCTTCATCCTATATTTTTGATAGCATAATTTCTGAACGATAGTATGATGGTTAATCCAGATGAAACCCACTAAAATGAAAGACAGTTACTATTCGCTCAAGTAATCAATTTATTTTTTAACTGAAACCCTGTTTACCCGCTAGCATGCCATATAAGGCGCTTACACCAGACTGTATACCTGCGGTCCGGATTTCATTTTAAATTACAGCTACCGCGTAAAACAAGTCGATAATGTGACTTGCAGTAGCGAAGCTTTGTGCCCAAAGGAGAGTATGAGCTCTTCCGATGACAGTTATTCATATATACGTGCCCGTTATAATGCATCTGATCGGAAAGATCAGCTGTAAACAGAGAAAATATGTCTGCTCAAATCATAATTTATTAGCCATGAGTGAAAAAAAAGTTTATCTGAAACCCAACGTTGTTTTTGAACCTTTGGTCGACAGATGGTACGCCTGGAGCCATTTAATATCTCCGGCTACTACTGCGATGAATGTAGTAGGAAGGCACCTTTCTATTATCGATTCCTTTATTATGGCGCCAGCCATCCATGTGGAAGCAGTAGCGAACCCTAAAATGAAAGGCGGTCCATTTATGGATATAGCAGTAGAAAAACTCGAAGCAGTGAAGTCGCTAAAAGCCGAAACCCTCAGCCGCCAGGAACATGTGATTCAGTTTGCGAAAGCGGTGAAGGAGTTGGATAAGTTGTTGGTAGCGGAAGCCACCGGGTTTGGACTGGAAACATTATATGAGAAAGTACCTCCGTTATTGAAAGGGTTGGTAGAATTATATTATGACCGCAATAACAACGCTGATTTCCGTTTCTTTGAATCCCTGTTATATAAGAGTGAATTTTATAACAGATCAGCCCAAAGTATGGCTTTCTGGATTACGGATAATGATCATCGCCCGTTTTGCCTCAGTACTCCGCGCCTGGACGATGACCATGTGTTACATCTCCCGATATCTTTTGAACATGCAGGGATTGACGAGCTGGCAAGAATGAAGCGTACCCCGCAAACAATAGACTATATCAGGAATATATTGAATGTTGCACCGGAACAGGAAGCCCTGTTTAATAGCTTCTTTACGGAAACACCTCCTCCGGTGTATAAAAAATATACCGGTGATAAAATCCGGATGCGCTATTTCGGACATGCGTGTATCCTGGTAGAAACAAAGGATGTAAGCATCCTGGTAGATCCACTCGTGAGCTACTATGGATATGATTCAGACCTGGAGCATTTCTCCGATGCTGATTTGCCCGATGTAATAGACTATGTGCTGATTACGCATAATCACCAGGACCACGTTTTATTCGAAACGTTACTGCCGCTGCGACATAAAATCAAAAACCTGATTGTGCCACGCACCTGCAGTGGCAAGCTGGAAGATCCGGATCTGAAGCTGATGTTTAACAACGTTGGTTTTAAAAATGTAGTGGCAATAGATGAAATGGAAACCATTGAATTTGCAGATACTGCAATTACCGGCCTTCCTTTTACAGGAGAACACAGTGACCTGTGCATTCTGACAAAAGCGTGTTACCTGGTGCAGATCAGCGACTTTAAGTTGTTGTTCCTCGCAGATTCCAGGATCGTTGAATCGGCATTATATAAACACATTCACAAGCAAACCGGTGATGTGGATGTCATGTTTCTTGGCATGGAATGCGATGGTGCGCCACTCACCTGGTTGTATGGCCCGTTGATGACAAAGAAAATCACCCGCGAACAGGATGGTAGCCGCAGACTGGCTGGTTCTGATTGTTCCAAAGGGATGGCGTTGGTAGATATCTTCAAACCAAAAGAGGCATATGTATATGCGATGGGAATGGAGCCCTGGCTGGAATTTATCAGCAGTATTCAGTATACAGATGAATCCAATCCCATCATTCAATCCAACAGGCTCGTGAAGCTCTGTCAGGAGAAGGGAATTTTAGCGGAGCGGTTGTATGGAGAGAAAGAATTACTGTACGAACGTAAAGAAGTCATTGTTGCAGCGCTGCAATAAACCCATGCAGCGACTGTACTATGGCTGTCAATAGCAAAAATGTATCACAAACACAGATAATAAACTTCCGTACTTTATGAAGAAATTACCGCAGCCCCAAACGTTACCCGAGATATTATTGCGGATGAAAGATGTTAAAGACAAAGGAATTACTTTTATTGCAGGCAGTAATAACGAAGAGTTTCTTTCTTATCAGCAGCTCTACACGAATGCTGTATCCTGGCTGGGGTTTCTGCAGGACAGAGGGCTGAAGCCCGGCGATGAGCTGGTATTACAGGTAGAAGACCATAAAACATTTTTACAGATCTTTTGGGCCAGCATCATGGGGGGGATTATCCCGGTGCCGGTGGCAGTTACCTACCAGGGTGAAAATGCGCAGAAGCTGTTTAAAATACGTCCTTTTTTGAATAACCCCACCTTATTTATCAGTGCTGTTCACCACGAAAAATTAACCACAACTGCATTTGCAGATAGTACGGTGGAAGAACATCGTTTTGAGAAAACATTGTTTATTGAAGATCTGGAGGGTTATACCGGTACCGGAACGATATATCCGGCTACTTCCGATAGTATTGCTTTTCTGCAATTTTCCTCCGGTTCTACGGGTAACCCCAAGGGAGTAGTGCTTACGCATAAAAACCTGGTCACCAATATTTATGCGGGTACGTCTGCACAGCAGTTAACCGAAAATGACAGCCATCTTAGCTGGATGCCGCTAACACATGATATGGGATTGATAGGCTTTCATCTTTATCCCATTGGCATCGGTGTAGATCACTATCTCATGCCTACGGATTTGTTTATCAGGAATCCATTGTTATGGCTGCAGAAAGTGTCTGAACATCGAGTAACTATTATTTGTTCTCCCAACTTCGGATATAAATATTACCTGAATTTGTTTACGCCTGAAAAAGCAAAGGGATTGGATCTTTCCTGCGTAAAGGCTGTGTTAAATGGTGCGGAGCCTGTATCGGCATCATTATGTCGTACGTTCATGGAGGCGCTTGGGCAATTTCAGCTCCATCCACTGGCGATGTGTGCGGGGTATGGACTGGCAGAAGCTACACTGGAAGTTACGTGGCCTGGTTTACGCCAACCATTCAGAACCATCACCATTCAACGGGATGCGCTGACAATAGGACAATCTGTAACCGGGCGCCGGGCGAATGAAAATATCAAAGACAGTGTGGAAATCGTGAATATGGGATATGTGATTGATGGGGTGGAAGTGAGGGTTTGCAATGAGCAGGAAAAGGAATTGAAAGATGGTCACATGGGCATCCTATGGATAAAGGGAGATGCCGTGACCAGTCGTTACTACAACAATGAAGCAGCGACTAAAGCAGCGATTACAAAGGATGGATGGCTGAATACCGGCGACACTGGTTTTTTCCTGGAGGACGATTTATTTGTGATTGGCAGGGTGAAAGATATCATTTTTGTAAATGGGGGCAATGTATATCCACATGATATAGAAACTACGCTTGAACAGATGGAAGGCATAGAAACAGGTAAGGTAGTGGTTTGTGGCGTGCCGGATGAAGAAACGGGATCAGAAGCTATTGTGGTATTTCTGTTACACAAATCTTCTGTGCAGAAATTTATACCTGTTATCGGTCAGGTAAAAAGATTTGTAGCTGCTAAACTGGGGCTCGAAGTAAAACATGTACTGCCGGTAAGAAAAGTGCCTAAAACAACCAGTGGTAAAGTAAAACGCTATCTTTTTGCAGAGGACTACCGGAAAGGCGTATACGATGAAATTTTGCGCGAAATAGCGCAGGAAAATAAGCTGGTACAGGAAGAAAAAACAGTACGGGTTGCCGCTCCGGCAGTTCCGGTGGTTAACCAGCAGGAGCTGACTGTTATCCGGCAATGGCTGATACAGTGGCTGCAACAGCGGCTTAAGCTCACTGCCGCAGATATTGCTGCAGAAAGATCTTTTGCGGAGTATGGCGTTACCTCCATGCAGGCCGTTCTACTGGCCGCAGATCTGGAGACCTTGTTGCGGGCGCCTATTGACAAAACGGTCATCTATAATTTTTCTACCGTGGCGACTTTGTCCCATCACCTTGCTGCTATCGGGAAAGTGGCGGTAGTGGAAGAAGCCGGAACAATTGATGTTCATGAAACAACAGATAACCGGATTGCGGTAGTGGGTATTGGTTGCCGTTTTCCCGGCGGTATTGATACGCCGGAAGCTTTCTGGAAATTATTACATGAACAGCGTAGTGCCATTACCGTTATTCCGCAGAACCGTTGGAATGCGGATGACTATTTTAGTACAGATGAGGATGCGCTGGGAAAGATGTATACCCGTACAGGTGGTTTTATAGACCAGGTAGATCAGTTTGATCCGTTGTTTTTTGGTATCTCTCCAAGAGAAGCTGCCAGTATGGACCCGCAGCAGCGTTTATTGCTGGAAGTGTGCTGGGAGGCACTTGAGCATGCAGGCATTAAACCGTCAGCATTAAAGGGGAGTGACAGTGGTATTTTCATTGGTATGGGTACGGATGATTATCAGCAGATTGTTCATCATCATACTCCGCCTGCGTTATTTGAAGATGCTTTCAGCAGCCTGGGATTAGAAAGAAGTGTTGCAGCAGGGAGGTTGGCGTATGTACTGGATTTTCATGGTCCGGTAGTGCAGTCTGATACGGCTTGTTCCTCTTCGTTACTCAGTATACACCAGGCCTGTCAGCACCTGTTGCTGGGTGAATGTTCACTGGCACTTGCCGGCGGTGTAAACCTGATGCTGACGCCGGATACGACCATCCGCTTATGCCGGATGAAAGCATTGTCGCCCTCCGGCCAATGTAAAACTTTTGATGATAGCGCAGATGGTTATGTGAGAGGAGAAGGTGCCGGCATCGTGGTGTTAAAGCGCCTCGACAAGGCGGTGGCAGATGGGGATAATATTCTGGCGGTGATCAATGGTTCTGCGGTGAACCATGATGGTGCCAGCAACGGTCTCACGGCACCCAATGGCATCGCACAACAGCAACTGATAGAAAAAGCATTGGAGCAGGCAGGCGTTGCAGCAGACACGGTGCAATATGTAGAAACGCATGGTACCGGCACTAAATTGGGAGATCCGGTAGAAGTACAGGCGCTACAGGCGGTTTATGGCCGTTCCCGTCCTGCTGGCCAGCCATTGCTGGTAGGGGCGGTGAAAACAAATATCGGGCACCTGGAAGCAGCTGCTGGTATTGCCGGTTTCATAAAAACGGTATTAAGCCTGCAACACAAACAGTTGCCGGCCATATTGAATTATCATACCCCTAACCGATTTATTCCCTGGAAAGATATTTCCGTGAAAGTGGTAGACAAACTGGTTGCCTGGGAGCCCGGAAGGGCTGGGAGAAGAGCAGGGGTGAGCTCATTTGGATTAAGTGGCACCAATGTGCATGTGATCCTGGAGGAAGCGGTCATCACTACAACCGTTCAACAGGAAAAGCCAGTATGGCCTGCCTATCCATTGTTGCTGTCTGCTAAAACACCGGCAGCTTTGCAGGAACTCGCAGACAAGTACGATACGTTTTTTGCTTCTTCATTAGCAGATATAGCAGACATCTCTTATAGCAGCGCATTCACGAGAGAAGCTTTTCCTCATCGTGCGGCACTGGCGGTTACCGACCGGCAACAGGCGCGGAAACAGTTACAGGCATTTATTGCCAGCCCTTTTTCCAGTCAGTTGGTGACAGGAAATACACATCAACCACAGGGGCAACTGGTATGGTTATTTACCGGTGGTGGCTCCCAATACTGGGGTATGGGTCGCGACCTTTATGAAAACAATTCCATCTTTAAAAATATCATTGATCACTGTGACGGCTATCTGAAAACATGCTGGGGCATGTCTTTAACCGATCTGTTGTACAAGAAGGATAAAGAAGAAGCCAACAGGCTGTTATTACAGATGACCTATTTCCAGCCGGCTATTTTTGCTATTTCCTGCGCATTGTCGGCCGTATGGAAATCATGGGGCATCACCCCCGCTATAGTAGCCGGGCATAGCGTAGGGGAATATGCAGCCGCTTATGTGGCGGGCGTATTTAGTTTGGATGACGGTCTGAAACTGGTAACTGAAAGGGCCCGGTTGATGCAGTCGGTGAAAGAACCGGGAGCGATGGCGACCATTTTTGCCACTGAAGCAGAGGTGTCGGAAGCTATCAGGCCTTATGAAAATGACCTGGCTATTGCCGCTGTAAACGGTCCGGCACTCACTGTTATTTCCGGCAAGAAAAAAGCTATTGGTGCTGCGTTGGAATCCTTGCAACAGGCAGGCGTAAACGGCCGGGAGCTGCTGATCGCACATGCTTCTCACTCCCCGCTGATGGAGCCAATGCTGGAAGAATTCCGGAAGGTAGCTGAAAGCATCAGGTATCATATGCCTTCCTTGCAGTTGATATCCAATGTAACGGGTAATGTGGTGACCAATGAGATCACCCATGCCGACTATTGGTGCCGGCATATTGTTTTACCGGTTCAGTTTTCCAGGAGTATCCAAACTATTAATACCCTGGGAGGTCAGGTATTGATGGAGTTAGGACCACAGCCTAATCTCTTGTCGATAGTGCAGTTTTCAGCCGCCTATGAGGAAGACTGCCTGTTACCAGCTATGCACATGGATAAGTCTTCATGGAATACCATGTTGCACTGCCTCATGTCACTCCATACAAAAGGTTTACCAGTCAACTGGTCTGCGTTTTACGACAGCCCGGGTTACCAGAAAGTATCCTTACCAACTTATGCATTTCAGCGGCAACCTTACTGGATTGATGAGGACGCAACCATCCCATCTCTCCCTGTCTCACACACACATAAATCACCGGCTATGACTGAAACAAAGCAAGCACCTGCTAATCAGCGTGCCCTTATATTGGCGGATGTAGCTGACATATTTGGTCGTCTTCTTAAAATGCCGCCCGCAGAGATTAATATTTATACCCGTTTCCTGGAACTGGGAGCAGACTCACTGATACTGGCCAGCGCGGTACGCAAAATAGAAAAGAAATATGGCTTGAATTTTACGATCCGGCAGTTGTTCGAAACACTGACTTCTCTGGATCTGATGGCCGGTTATATTCTGGAGCATTCCACCCATCTACCTGCGGCGGAAGCAGCAGTAATAACAGCATCTGCAACACCTCCGGTGAGTGAGGTGCCTATAGGGGCGCCATTACAAACGATTAACTTACCCGTTGCTGCTGGTGCGAACGCAGACCCTTCCCTGACACAGCGTCTTTTTAATATCATGGAGCAGCAGCTGCAATTGCTGTCTTTGCAATTGGGAGGTGTACAGGCATTACCCGCAGCAGCATTACAGGCGCCCGTTCCCGCACCCGTATTGCCGAATAATATTACCCCGGAAAAAGCAACCGCAGCATTGCCACAAAATGGGACTATCAGTGAAGCGCCCAAAAAGCATGTATCCATTTTCCCTAAGATGGAAAAGAAGCCCGGACAAACAGGTTATACCACTGCTCAAGAGGAATACCTGGATGCCTTTATAAAGCGGTATAATGAAAAAACCAAAACATCCAAAGCGCTTACACAGCAATACCGGCCGGTGTTGGCGGATAACCGTGCTTCAGCAGGGTTCCGGTTTTCGACAAAAGAATTAGTGTACCCGATTTTGGCAGCTTCCTCTCAGGGTGCTACCATCACGGATGTAGACGGCAACAAATATATTGATCTTGCGATGGGTTTTGGGGTAGACCTGCTCGGACATTGTCCGCCTGGAGTGATGACGGCCTTGATGCAACAGATACAACAAGGATTTCAACTCGGTCCTCAAACACCGCTGGCAGGACAAGTAGCCACGTTGGTAACAAGGCTTACCGGAATGGAGAGGGCCAGTTTTCATAACTCCGGAACTGAGGCGGTGATGACTGCTATCAGGTTGGCACGTACTGTAACAGGAAGAAAGAAAATTGCGGTTTTTGCAGGCGCTTATCATGGTCATTTCGATGGCACCCTCGCGGCACCGGAAGACCTGGAAAGAACCCATGCAGGCGTACCGATGGCGCCGGGTATCATGGATAATATGGTGGCGGATGTGCTGGTATTCGATTATCATCATCCGGATGTAGTGGAACATATCAGGGCACATGCACATGAGCTGGCAGCATTGGTGGTAGAGCCGGTACAGAGTCGCCGTCCGGGATATCAGCCCAAGGCGTTGCTGCATGAATTACGCCGTATGACGGCGGCAGAAAATGTAGCCCTGATCTTCGATGAAATGATCACTGGTTTCAGGATTCATCCGGGAGGCGCCCAGGCGCATTTTGGTGTACGTGCAGATCTTGCCACTTATGGTAAAATTGCCGGCGGAGGATTACCTATTGGCATTATTGCCGGCAGTTGCCGGTTTATGAACGCATTGGACGGCGGAATATGGCAGTATGGTGATGATTCCTATCCTGCGGTAGACACTACTTTCTTTGCAGGTACTTTCTGTAAGCATCCGCTGAGTATGGCTTCCACACTGGCATTGCTGCAGGAGCTCGAACGGAGAGGACCGGCTTTACAGGAACAACTGAATGTACGTACAACCCGTTTGGTACAGGATATATCTGCCTTCTTCGAAGAAAACAATGTGCCGATACAGGTACATAATTTTGGTTCCCTGTTTTATTTTGCCATTAACACTAATATGGATCTGTTCTTCTATCACCTCCTCGAAAAAGGGGTGTATATATGGGAAGGACGTACCTGCTTTTTATCTGATGCCCATTCAGATGAGGATATTGATTTTATTGCCAGATCTATCAAGGACAGCATCCGGGAGTTGCAACAGACAGGCTTTTTACCCACGCCTGCCGTTACCAGCGGGCCGGTGTCTGCACAGGTAACCACAGAGATGCTGAATAGCGGACTGCCGCCCCTTATGCTGCAACAGCGGCCGGCACATATCCCCGTTTCGTTTAGCCAGGAGCGTTTGTGGTTTGTACATCTGCTGGAAGGCAGCGTGCAATATCATGTTCCGATGTTGTTAAAAATAAAAGGAACATTGAATACAAGTGCGCTACGTTATGCGTTGCAGGATATTGTAAACCGTCATGAGATACTCAGAACCGTGATAGATCCCAATGGTGATGAAGTAGCACAGCAAATACTGGATAAAAACTGCTGGGAGCTTGGCATAACGGATGTAACTTTTGATCAGGAAGATGCCAAAGCTTTATCTGATAATATTACTCCGCTGATAGATCAACCTTTTGATCTGCAGAAGGATCATATGCTGCGTGGTGAGTTGTTGCGTTTTTCGGAAGAAGAATATTTGCTGGTGCTGACCGCACATCACATCTCTTTTGATGGATTGTCGGCAGACATTATTTTATTGGAATTGCTGCAATTGTATGAAGCATATATCAGTGGCAGTAAGCCCAATTTAACGCCGCTGCGCCTTCAATACGCCGATTATGCCATATGGCTGCGCTCTCCGTTGGTGGCTGGCATACTGGATGAAAAACTCAACTACTGGAAAGAAAAACTGGCAGGTGTGTCGCCAATAAATTTGCCGCTTGATTATGTGCGGCCTGCGATACAAACTACCAACGGAGGTATTGTAACATTACCGCTGGACAGGGAGTTGACCAACCGGGTATTAAAACTGTGCCCGCAACAGGAGGTAACCCTATATATGTTATTGCTGACCACTTTTAAGGTGCTTTTATACCGCTATACCGGTCAGGAAGATATTTGTGTAGGCAGCCCTACCGCAGGCAGAATGCAGGAAGAAGTAGAGGAGCTGGTCGGCTTTTTTGTAAATACCCTGGTGTTGCGTAGTGACCTGAGTGATAATCCTTCTTTCGCAGCACTGTTACAGCAGGTGAAACAAACGTTGTTGTCTGCCTATGAATACCAGGAAGTTCCTTTTGAAAAAATAGTAGGTGCAGTCGTGAAGAACAGGGAGCAGGATAGAAACCTGTTACAGCAGGTAATATTCGGATTGGAGAAAACCCCGGATTTTACAGCATTGAAACTTGGCGAAACAGTGCTGTCACAGCAGTCGCTCGGCAGGACTACCACGATGGCGGACCTTAATTTTTACATACTGGAAAATTCGGATGGTTCACTGGTAGCCAATATAGAATACTGTACAGACCTGTTTAAGAAAGAAACCATCACACGGATGCTGTTGCATTATGAACAGCTGTTGCGTGCGGTGGTGGTATCGCCGGAGGAACGGATCGGGGCATTACCGATGTTAAATGCAGCGGAACAAGAACTACTGACGGTAGGTTTTAATAATACAGCGATGGCTTATCCAGTTGATAAAACAGCCATCGCATTATTTGAGGCACAGGCCACCCGTATTCCGGATGCTGCTGCTTTGCTGTTTGAAGATGCACAGCTTACCTACCGGGAGCTCAATGAGCGGGCGGGTCAGTTGGCGCATCACCTGCAGCATAATGGTGTGAAAGCCGGCGCATTGGTACCGGTTTGTATAGAGCGATCCCTGGAGATGATTGTCACCATCCTGGCGATTATGAAAACCGGCGCCGCCTATGTACCCATTGATCCTGACTATCCAACAGACCGTATCAGTTATATGCTGGACGATACCAGGGCAACGGTGCTGGTAAGCTCCAGGGCCTGCGCCGCGAAGCTGCCGGTAAAAGAATTTTTACGCATCATCATCCTCGAAAATGAAGGAGAGTTGATAACAACGCATCCGGTTACTTCACCGGTAACCGTACTCCGGCCGGAAGATCTTGCCTATGTGATTTATACTTCCGGGTCTACCGGCAAGCCGAAAGGTGTAATGATTGAACACCGGGGTCTGGTGAACCTGGCATTGAGTCAACAGGAAGCACTACGATTGAAAGAAGGCACCCGCTCGCTGCAGTTTGCCTCATTGGGTTTTGATGCATCCTGCTATGAAATATTCAATACTTTATTAAGTGGCGGTATACTTGTGTTACCCACTAAAAGTGATTTATCGTCTGCAGAAAATTTTGCGGCACTGGTTAACAAACAACAGGTAGAAGTAGTAACGCTTCCGCCTTCGTACCAGCATACCATCAAGGATGTACTGGGGCCGGTTAAAACTATCGTATCTGCCGGTGAAGCCATGATGCTGGAAGATGCAAAAGAAATGATGTCAGGTGGCGTAAGACTGATCAATGCCTATGGGCCCACTGAAAATACGGTGTGTACCAGTCTTACGGACCAGCCTGTTCTTGATAATGATGTTGTGGTAATTGGTAAGCCCATTGCCAATGTGCAGGTGTACCTGCTGGACATCAATGATTGTCTGGCTCCGTTGGGTGTTACCGGGGAGATATGTGTTGGCGGTGCTAACCTGGCGCGTGGTTACCTGCACCGGGACGAGCTGACGGCGGAGAAGTTTATACCCAACCCATTCAGCAAAACACCAGGCAGCCGGTTATATCGGACTGGTGATCTTGGTCGCTGGTTGCCGAATGGAAATATTGAATACCTGGGTCGTAAAGATGACCAGGTAAAGATCCGCGGTTACCGCATAGAGTTGGGTGAAATAGAAAGTGTGATGCTGAAATGTACAAGGATCAGCCAGGCGGTAGTATTGGCCAGGGCTGATGACACGGGGAATAAACGCCTCATCGGTTATGTAGTACCGAATGGCGAATTTGATAAAGCCGGCATTATTACTTATCTGAAAGAGTGGTTGCCTGACTATATGATTCCTGCGTTACTGATCCCACAGGATGCATTCCCGGTAACGGTAAATGGAAAGATCGACCGAAAAGCCTTACCTGATCCGGATGTAACGGGGTCACGTACCGGCATATACGAAGCTGCCCGTGATGAGATGCAAGGATCGATGACCAGCATCTGGCAGGAATTGCTGGGCGTAGAACGGGTAGGGATACACGACAACTTCTTTGAACTGGGGGGTGATTCTATTATCATTATCCAGGTAGTAAGCCGTGCAAGGCGTTTGGGATACATGCTGCAGGTAGGAGATCTGTTTACCCACCAAACCATTGCAAAGCTTTCCCAGTTGCTGGAATCGCAGCAAAGCACTGAGGTGATTTCGGCAGAAACCATACAGGAAGGCAGCATCGGATTATTGCCTATACAGGAGTGGTATTTCGAAAAAAATAATACCGACGCACATTACAACCAGAGTATTTTACTCACGGTAGATAAAAAAATAGTACCTGCAAGGGTATCTGCAGCCATCGCGGCACTGACGCGCTATCATGATGCGCTCCGTTATACTTACCAGCATAGCCATGAGGGATGGGAGCAACTGGATGGTAGGCAGGAAGGTACTTTAGAGGTGATCGATCTGCAAGTGATTGCGGCGGAAAAACTGGCAGAGAATATACAACGGCATGGAGAAAGAATACAGGACAGTCTGGATATAAAACAAGGTAAGCTGGTACGGGCAGCCCTGTTATTGACTCCCGCCGGTGAATCACATAACCGCTTGTTGCTGGTGATTCATCACCTGGTAGTAGACGGTGTGTCCTGGCGTATTTTGCTGGATGACCTTCAGTTGTTATTAAAGAAGGCAACGGTAAATAATGAACCCGAAGTATTGGGGAGGAAGAGCAGCTCTTATCGTCAGGCATATGAAGCCTTGCTAAAGTATAGCCGGAAGGATCGGCTGCTTAGCCAGCAAAGTTGCTGGCAGCAGGTGGTACAGGGATATGCTCCTTTACGCACGGCTACCGCTTATGAAGGTAAGGTAACGATGGCAGAAACCGGTTTGCATGTGGTACGGCTCAACGCCCTTCAAACACAACGTCTCCTGAAGGAAGTGCCCCGTGCTTATCATACTGAGATCAACGATATTTTATTATCAGCGCTGGCGCTCACCCTGGCAGAATGGAACGGCACGACTGCAGTATCCATTGGCCTGGAAGGACATGGCCGGGAAGATGCGGCGCTGGGCATTGATACCAGCCATACCGTTGGCTGGTTTACCAACTTATATCCTGTACTCCTGCAGATACCTGCGGGCAGCTCTCCGGGTAGCTTGCTGAAGGAAGTGAAAGAACAACTCCGTAAGATAACTGACAAAGGGATTGGTTACGGCGTGCTGAAGTACATCAGCAAGGTAGATTATTTACAGGGCAAAGATCCCTGGGATATCACCTTCAACTATCTGGGACAGCTGGATAACATCACTAACGTTAATGGCTATCTGAATATAGCGGAAGAAGCAGCAGGTAGCATGACAGGAGCGGGTTATCCGGTACAGGATAAATTATTTATTAACAGCATTGTACAACGGGGTGAACTGGTGATGGAGTGGGGATACAGTGTTCCGCATTTTAGACCTGCAGACATAGCAGCACTGGCGGACAAATATTTCCACCATCTGGACATCCTGATTGCACATTGTGTATCACAAAGTGAGTCTTACTGCACGCCGGCGGATTATGGATTGAGTCAGGACATCAGCAATGAGGCACTGGACAGGTTCCTGGATACACCGTACAAGGGTGCGCCCAGGCGTAACCAGGTAGCGGGCTTATACCGGCTCAGTGGTTTGCAGGAGGGCATGCTGTTTCATAGTCTGTATGATAAAACTGCCGGTGGATATATTGATCAGTTTACCTGCGGTGTGGGGGAAATGGATCTTCGTTTGTTCCGGGAAAGCTGGGCGCTCCTGTTCCAGCAGCATAGTATTCTGCGAAGCGCATTTTACTACGACGAATTTGTTATACCGATACAATGTGCCTATCACCAGGTGAAGTTGCCGCTAACGGTACTGGATTACCGTCACTTGAGCGGATCAGCGCAGGAGCAGGCATTGACTGCCTATGAAACTGCTGAACGGAATGAAGGATTTGATTTTTCCGTAGCGCCATTGCTGCGTATAGGCCTGATACGTTTAGGAGAAGGCCGCTACCGGATGGTGTGCACCTTCCATCATATTTTGCTGGATGGCTGGTCACTGGCCGTACTGGTAGAAGAATTGCTGAACACCTATGAAGGGTTGGTAAAAGGAAAAGTAATACCAGTAGTAGAAGAAGACCGCTATGGAGATTACATCCAGTATATGGATCGTCGTGATAAGGAAATCGCTTCCAACTATTGGCGGAATTACCTGTCAGGCATGGACAGGGGCAGCCTRCTGCCGTTTATTGACACCAGCGCTGACCGTAATAAAGGAATTGGTACCTATAAAAAAGAAATACTAAGCCTGGAAGGTCCGTTAATAGAAGCTATCCAACGATATGCACTGGAGCACCGTATTACCGTGAATACCCTGATGCAGGGCGTATGGGCGTACCTGTTACACAACTACACCGCTCAACAAGCGGTTACTTATGGCGTAATTGTTTCCAGTCGCCCGGAAGACTTACCCGGAGTAGAAAAAAGGGTGGGGTTATACATCAATACTTTGCCGCTTCATGTAAAAGTACCCGAAGCCGGAAACATAGCCGGGTGGTTACAGCAACTGCAAACAAGTCAGCACCAGAGCCGGGAACATCAGTACACTGCGCTTAACCAGATTCAACAGATGATTGGTTTCACCGGGGATTTGTTTGATAATATTCTGGTATTTGAAAACTATCCCATCAGTGATGAGGTATTTGCAGGTCACTGGAGTTTGCGTATTGACGGCTTCATCACCAGCGAACAAACCAATTATCCTTTAGTGGTAATGGTTACTCCCGGTAAGAAAGCCAGTATTGAGTTTGCCTATAATGCTGCATTGCTGGAAGCGGTGTATGTAAAGGAAATTGCCGCGCATTTTGAATATGTATTAGAACAAATAGCCTATGCCAACATTCATCAGCTATCCGAATTATCTGTGCTGAAGGCTTCCTCAGCCTGGCAGTTGCAAACGCATGCTGTCATTAGTTATCCGCAGGATAAAACATTCCCGGAACTGTTTGCCGCACAAGCAGCACTGACGCCAAAGGCCACCGCTGTTGTGTTTGAAGATACACAACTGACTTACCGGGAACTGGATGAAAAATCAAATCAGCTGGCGCATTACCTGCGTCAGCAGGGTGTAAAGGAGGGTTCGTTGGTACCGTTGTACCTGGAACGATCTGCCGCTATGATTGTGGCGATATTAGGTATCGGGAAAGCTGGTGCGGCCTATGTACCCATTGATCCTGATTTTCCGGCAGATCGTATTTCCTTTATGCTGGAAGACACCCGTGCAGAAGTGGTGGTGAGTAATAAGACCGGCAAGGCGAAACTGTCTGCTGCTATTACCGCACATGTTGTTACACTGGATGGAGATGCCGCAGCAATTGGCCGTTGTAAAGTGAAAGCAGGGGCCACTATTCCTGCAGGAGAGGCGCCGTTGTATGTGATTTACACCTCCGGCAGCACCGGTAACCCGAAAGGAGTGATAATTACCCACCGCAACCTGGTAGATTACCTGTATGGGCTGAAAGCCGCATTGCCGCTGGAAGATTGCCGTTCCTTCGGATTGCTCTCCAGCATTGCTACAGATCTGGGTAATACGGTATTGTTTACGCCACTGATTTCGGGTGGTGCTTTACATGTGTTTTCCAAAGAGATGATCAGCGATGGAGAATTGTTGTATGATTATTTTTCTGTTCACCCGATAGATTGTATCAAAATTGTGGCTTCCCATTGGAAAGCCCTGTCTGCTTCCGGTAGATTATTGTTGCCGGAGAAGCTACTTATTTTCGGAGGAGAGGCGTTGGAAACAGCGGTGGTAAACAGCATCCGCGCTTATGGCTCCCGTTGCACCATCGTGAATCACTACGGCCCAACGGAAACGACTATAGGAAAATTACTGCATGTAGTGAATGAGGAGACTACTTATGGCCACCACATTCCTATTGGTAAACCATTTTCCAATACAAGGGTATATGTGCTGAATGCCGCGGGTAAGTTATGCCCTGTGGGTGTTCCTGGTGAATTGTATATTGGTGGTGATGGCGTATCAGCAGGTTATTTAAATAATGACGATTTAACAGCGGGCCGTTTTATAGCAGATCCGTTTGACGGAGCGGCTACTTCAAAACTATATCGTACTGGTGACCTGGTAAAGGTTTTACCGGATGGCAACATCCTGTTTGCCGGTCGTGCAGATGACCAGGTAAAGATCCGTGGTTATCGCGTGGAACTGGGCGAAGTAGAAAAGGCATTACTGCGAACTGACCGGGTTAGCCAGGCGGTGGTAGTAGCGCGCGGAGAAAGCAGTGGCAGCAAACGCCTGATTGGGTATGTAATCGGAGAAGGGGTGGTAGACCAGGAAGCCGTATTGGCACATCTGGGAGAACACTTACCGGAATATATGATTCCTTCAGCATTGGTGGTACTGGATAGTTTTCCGTTACTGGCCAATGGTAAAGTGGATAAAAAATCGCTGCCGGATCCGGATAATACGACTATTACCGCGGGATATACTGCGCCGGTAAGTGACATAGAACAAACATTGGCAGCCATCTGGTCATCCTTGCTGGAGGTAGAACAGGTAGGTGTGCATGATGATTTCTTTGCATTGGGTGGTCACTCTCTGCTGGCCATACGCGTAGTATCGGCTATCCGGAAATCCCTCGGTGTGGAAGTCGCTATCGGCGATATATTTGACTATCCCACCGTGGCGTCGTTGGCTGTTCGGTTAGGACAACATTCCGATGCAGCCACCGTTTCGGCTATTGTCAGGTATGAACGTCCTGCGCGTATTCCGCTTTCGTATAGTCAGGAACGTTTATGGTTTATTGATCAGCTGGAAGGCAGTGTGCAATATCATACGCTGGCAGTATTGAAATTAAAAGGGAACCTACAGGTAGAAGGATTAGCCGACGCCCTGCAAACTATTGTGAACCGTCATGAAGTGTTACGTACTGTCATTGTGCAGGAAGCAGGTGTGCCTTATCAGCATGTGCTGGACAAAGATGGGTGGCAGTTAAATGTTATAGACGAGCAAAACTATAAAGAAGACCACCTGGCATTGCAGACATATGTCCAGTCGCTGTTGGCCATTCCGTTTGAGTTGCATGCAGATCATATGTTGCGTGCACACCTGATCGTAACCGGCCCGAAAGAACATCTATTGGTGTTTACGCTACACCATATCGCTTCCGATGGCTGGTCTACCGGCATCATCGTGAAGGAGGTAGCGGCGTTATACGCCGCCTGGCTAGAAGGCCGAAGTGCGGAATTAACGCCTTTAAACATCCAGTATGCCGACTATGCTATCTGGCAACGGCATCATTTGTCGGGAACATTGCTGGATAAAAAAATAAATTACTGGAAAGAAAAGCTGCAAGGGGTAGCTACGCTGCAACTTCCAACAGATTATCCGCGTCCTGCGATTCAGAGCACCCGTGGCGCTATTAAAAGTTTCCAACTGGACAAAGCTTTATCACACCAGTTACGGGAACTGTCGCAGCAACAGGGTACTACACTCTTTATGACTTTGCTGGCTGCTTTCAAGGTACTGTTGTACCGTTATACCGGCCAGGAAGATATCTGCGTAGGGAGTCCGATCGCCGGCAGAACGCAGCAGGAAGCAGAAGCGCTGATTGGGTTCTTTGTTAACACGCTGGCGCTGCGTAGTGATCTGAGTAATGATCCTTCTTTTGCTACTTTGCTGCAACAGGTGAAACGTACTACACTGGGCGCTTATGAGCACCAGGAAGTACCGTTTGAAAGGGTAGTGGAAGCGATCGTGAAAAAACGTGATCTCAGCAGAACGCCATTGTTCCAGGTGATGTTTGAATTACAACATGTGCAGGAGAATGCAGCATTACGATTAAATGACCTGCAGTTGTCGCTGGAAAAAACAGACCCTGCTACTACACAGTTTGATTTTACTTTTTCTATAGAAGAAAGCAGTGGTGGTTTAGCGGGATCGGTGATGTATTGTGAAGATCTCTTTACAGAAGAGACCATACAGCGCCTGACGGCTCACTTTGAACAATTGCTCCGGGCGGTGGTGCATGCGCCGGCTGCCAGGATCAGTACATTCGATATGCTAACACGGGCAGAAACGCAGCAGTTGTTGGTAACGTTTAACGATAATAACGTTGCGTGGCCGGAAGATGAAACGATTCCTTCACTCTTTATCAGGCAGGTTGCGAATACACCGGATGCAGTTGCGTTGATATTTGAAGACGTCCAACTCACCTACAGGGAGCTGGATGAGCGCTCCAACCAACTGGCGAATTATCTGCAGCATAACGGAGTACAGGAAGATACCCTGGTGCCTGTTTGCATGGAACGGGGGCCGGAAATGATCATAGCGATACTGGGTATCATGAAGGCAGGAGGTGCTTATATACCGGTGGATCCGGAGTATCCGGCAGAACGTATCAGCTATATGCTGGACGACAGCAGTGCGACCCTGTTAGTAACTACAAATGATCTTCGCCCGCGGATACCGGCAAAAAAAGGATTACATATTGTTACATTGGATGTTGACAATGCTTCGCTGCAGGCAGCAGCGGTTACAGCGCCGGCCGTCTTGCCGGCACCTCATCAGTTGTCTTATGTGATTTATACCTCCGGATCTACCGGGCAGCCCAAAGGGGTAATGGTGGAACATCGTGGTATGCTGAATCATTTGTTTGCCAAAATAAATGACCTGCAGATCAATGATAAAACCAGGTTAGCATATACCGCTTCCTACACATTTGATATTTCCGTATGGCAGATGTTTGCCGCACTTGTTTGCGGAGGAACGACGGTGATCTATACCAATCAGCTCATCTTCCAGCCATCAGGATTTTTACAGTCTATCACTAAAAACAATATCAGCATACTGGAAATAGTGCCTTCCTATCTGGCGGTTATTTTACAGGAAGAAGCCAGTATCAATGCCAGCACCCTGCAATACCTGTTGGTCACCGGCGAAGCGGTAAGCCAGTCGTTGCTGAAACAATGGTTTAATCATCCCGTATTTGGTAAGATCCCGGTAGTTAATGCCTATGGCCCTACAGAGGCATCTGATGATATTTGTCATCATATCATGTATGAGGCACCACTGACGGCGAATGTGCCGTTAGGCAGGCCGGTGCAAAACCTGCGTATCTATGTGCTGGATGCTAAAAAACAGTTATGCCCTGTGGGAGTGATCGGGGAAATATGCGTATCAGGTGTGGGGGTATCGCGTGGTTATCTCAACAATGCATCACTAACGGCAGAAAAATTCATCACAGATCCGTTTACCACAGACCGGCAGGCCCGCATGTACCGAACCGGAGATCTGGGCAGATGGCTGCCCGATGGTACCGTTGAATACCTGGGCCGTATAGACGAGCAGGTAAAGATCAGCGGTTTCCGTATAGAGCTGGGTGAAATTGAAAGTGTTTTACAGCAATGTAAGTCTGTGCACCAGGCGGTAATACTGGCAAAAACAGCCGATGATGGTATCAAGCGGCTGGTGGGATATGTAGTCCCTACCAACACATTCGACCGGGAAGAAATCTATACCTGGCTTAGAGAACGGTTACCTGAATTTATGATTCCTGCTATGCTGATAGCGCTGGATAAACTGCCACTGACAGATAATGGAAAGATTGATAAGAAAGCTTTACCGGAACCGGATATCAGTGCATTGTCTTCCACCGCATATGTGGCGCCTTCCAATACTACTGAGCAAATACTCACTGCTATTTGTGAAGGTTTAATGAACATACAACGGATAGGGGTACACGATAATCTTTTTGAGCTGGGTATGCACTCTCTGCTGGTAATGCGGTTGGCTGCGGCTGTACAAAAGGAGTTCGGTTTACAGGTATCTGTCAGAACATTTTTTCAACTGGCCACTATTGCTATGCTGGCTAAATATATAGCTGTTAACCAGGAGGAGCCTGAACTGGAATTTGGAAAGAATAAGACCATCACGTTGTAATCAGCTCACTGTTTCGTTTTTAAATTATCAACTATGCTCGACACAAACCTCGCCGGTATAATAGATCTGCTGAAGGAAGCCAATGACAGGGGAATCCGTCTGTCTTTCGATAATGACAAACTGCTGTTGCAGATGCATGAGGAAAAGGAGATAGATGAACTTTTGCTGAGCAGACTGAAAGATAACAAGGAATACCTGATAGAATATTTCAGGAATCATAAACCCGGTGATGCAGACAGCGCGTTGCTCACCGGTATACAGCCCTATGACCGGGAAAGCGTGCGGCGCGTTCCGCTTTCGTATAGCCAGGAACGTTTGTGGTTTATTGATCAGTTGGAAGGCAGTATACAATATCATGTACCGGCTATCATAAAACTGAAAGGCGCGTTGAATACCACCGCATTAACGCATGCACTGCACACGATTGTGAACCGTCATGAGGTATTGCGTACCGTGCTGACTGAAGATGAAGGCGTTGCTTACCAGCGGATACAACCCGTAGATGAATGGTCGTTGACTATCACAGAGGAAGAATTGTATAAGGAGAATACAGCCGCATTACAGTCTTTTATCCAAACGCTCATTGCCACACCATTTGATTTGCAGCAGGACTATATGTTGCGTGCCCAACTGATTGTGCAGGGAGCGCAGGAGTATACGCTGGTGGTAGTGATACATCACATTGCTTCTGATGGATGGTCTACCGGTATCATTGTAAAAGAGCTGGTGGAATTATATACTGCTGCACTGGAAAGCCGTGCCTCACAGTTGCTTCCACTGGATATTCAGTATGCCGACTATGCAGTATGGCAACGGAACTATTTATCCGGGGAGGTGCTGGACCGAAAAATAAATTACTGGAAAGAGCAATTGTCCGGTGTAGCTACGCTGCAATTACCCACCGACTTTACAAGGCCGGTGGTGCAAAGCACCCACGGCGCTGCCCGGCAGTTTACGTTGAACAGGGAATTGTCTGATGAGTTGCAGGCGTTGTCGCGTCAGCATGGAACTACGCTGTTTATGACGTTGCTGGCTGCTTTCAAGATATTATTATATCGTTACAGCAACCAGGAAGATATTTGTGTTGGTACCCTGATAGCCGGCAGAACGCAGCAGGAAACAGAAGGGCTGATTGGCTTCTTTCTTAACTCTCTTACCCTGCGCAGTAACCTCGATAGTCATGCTTCTTTTTTATCGCTGCTGGCACAGGTAAAACAAACTACTTTAAGCGCCTATGAACACCAGGATGTTCCGTTTGAAAAGGTGGTGGAGGCAGTGGTAAAAGAGCGCGATCTTAGCCGTAATCCGTTGTACCAGGTAATGTTTGTGATGCAGAATGTGCCCGATGAGCCGGCATTGCAACTGGGTGATTTACAGCTTATGCTGGAAGAGGCAGAACAGATCACCGCGCCATTTGACCTGTCCCTTTCTATGGAAGAAAGTGCAGAAGGACTGAGCGGCCGGGTAGTATACTGTGCCGACCTGTTTACTACAGAAACGATCGACCGGATGATGGTGCATTATGAACTGCTGTTGCAGGACATCGTAAAATCACCGGCAGAACAAATAGGTGTGCTGGGGATGCTTACATCGAGAGAAGCGTACCGGTTACTCGTGACTTTTAATGATACTGTCAGAGAATATCCGCATGAAAAAACATTACCGGCATTGTTTAGTTCCCGAGCCAGTCAAACGCCGGATGCCACGGCCCTGGTATTTGGGGACAGGATACTGACCTTCAGAGAACTGGAAGACCGTTCCAATCAGTTGGCACATTACCTACAGGGTAAAGGTGTTACTGCAGATACACTCGTGCCTGTTTGTATAGAACGGGGCCCGGAAATGATCATAGCGATACTGGGTATCTGGAAATCCGGCGGGGCTTATGTGCCGGTGGATCCGGAATATCCCGCAGCACGTATCGGCTACATGCTGGAAGACAGCAACGCTACCATTGTTGTGACCAGCAATTATGGTAGGGAGAAAATACCGGTGGCAGATGATATACATATTATAGCGCTGGATGGTGGCAAACAACTCCTGGAACAGCAACGCATCACAGTGCCGGTGGTGGCGCCATTGCCACATCAGTTGTCTTATGTGATCTATACCTCAGGTTCTACCGGTAAGCCCAAAGGGGTGATGGTAGAACATCGTGGTATGCTCAATCATTTGTATGCAAAAATAAATGACCTTTTCATTAATGATAAAACGAAACTGGCCTTTACAGCTTCCTATACTTTTGATATTTCCGTATGGCAAATGTTTGCGGCGCTGGTTTGTGGCGGGCAAACAATTATTTATCCGGAAGAACTGATATTTCAGCCGGCGGAATTTATTCGCCGTGTTGATGCGGACAGGATCACCATACTGGAACTGGTGCCTTCTTACCTCGCGTCTTTGATGCAGGAAGATGCGGGGGTGCAGTTTTCGCAACTGCAATACCTGATGGTGACCGGTGAAGCGGTGAGCCAGCCGCTCCTGAAGCAATGGTTTGATCACCCGCAGTTCGGTACCATCCCGGTGGTAAATGCCTATGGACCTACAGAAGCTTCTGATGATATCTGTCATCATATTATGCGGAGTACGCCGTTGGGTGTAAATGTACCACTGGGTAAGCCCATACAAAATCTTCATCTCTATATACTCAATAATGTATCACAGCTTTGTCCGGTGGGTATTGCCGGTGAGATCTGTGTATCCGGTGTGGGGGTATCCCGTGGTTATCTTAACCGGGAGGCATTAACGGCGGAGAAGTTTACCAGGGATCCTTTCAGTCCGGATGCAGGGACGCGGATGTACCGCACCGGTGATCTGGGCAGATGGCTGCCGGATGGCACCATCGAATACCTGGGTCGTATAGATGAACAGGTGAAGATCCGGGGTTTCCGGATTGAGCTGGGGGAAATAGAAAGTGTATTGCAGCAATGTCCGCTGGTAAATCAGGTGGTGGTGCAGGCAAAAGCAGATAACGACGGTATTAAAAAGCTGATCGGGTATGTAGTACCCAACGGACCATTTTACAGAGATGAGATCTTGCATTACCTGGAAGATAAACTGCCCGAATTTATGATTCCATCGTTACTGATGGAAATGGAAAAACTGCCGTTGACTGCTAATGGAAAAATCAACCGGCAGGCATTACCGGACCCGGATGCGTCCCTGTTAATGACGGCCACCTATGTGGCGCCACGTAACGAAACAGAGGAGCTGTTAACCCGCATCTGGCAGCAGTTGCTGGGTATTGAACGAATAGGGATATACGATAATTTTTTTAAAATAGGTGGTCACTCACTGCTGGCTATGCGGCTGGTAGCTGCCATTCGCCGGGAGCTGGATACGGAATTAACCATTAAATCATTATTCCTGTATCCAACTGTAGCTGGTTTGACTGCACATGTGCTGTCTACCGGCAAAAGCGTGCAGCTACCGCCGGTAGAAGCAGTGGAAAGACCCCCACATATTCCATTATCATATAGCCAGGAACGTTTGTGGTTTATTGACCAGCTGGAAGAAGGCAGTGTGCAATATCATTTACCTGCCATACTACGCCTGGAAGGAAAGCTCAACAGAACGGCGCTGGCATATGCCTTACAATCGATCGTGAGCCGCCACGAAGTATTACGAACAGCAGTCGCTACGGAGGGAGGTGTCCCTTATCAGTTGATCCAGGATGTTGCTGACTGGGAAATGAGTATTACAGATGAACCGGTATACCGGGAAGATGCGGATACTTTGGAGGCGCTTATCAGCCACCTGGTAAATACGCCTTTTGATTTATCTGCCGGTTATATGTTGCGGGCAGACCTGATCGTGTTGGAAGAAGAAACACATCTGCTGGTGGTAGTTATTCATCATATCGCCTCTGACTTATGGTCTGCCGGTATCATCATCAAAGAACTGGCAGAGCGTTACGCCGCATATGTGGAAGACCGGCAGCCACAGCTATCAGTATTGCCACTTCAATATGCCGACTACGCCATCTGGGAACGTACCTGGTTAGTGGGTGAGGTGTTGGAGAAAAAACTAAATTACTGGAAAGATAAGCTGTCAGGCGTAACTACCTTAAACCTGCCTACGGATCATATACGGCCGGCTATTCAAAGTACAAGAGGAGCTGGCAGGAAGTTCCTGCTGGATAAGGAATTGTCGGAACAGTTGAAAGCATTGTCGTATGAGCAGGGAACCACGCTCTTTATGACGTTGCTGGCAGCTTTCAAAGTATTATTATACCGCTACAGTGGACAGGGAGATATCTGCGTGGGCAGTCCTATTGCCGGTAGATCGCAACGGGAAACAGAAGTGTTGATTGGTTTTTTTGTGAATACACTCGCTCTGCGTAGTGACCTTGATGGGGACCCTACTTTTTTATCGCTCCTCCAACAGGTGAAGCAAACTACTTTGGGCGCCTACGATCATCAGGAAGTGCCTTTTGAAAAAGTAGTGGAAGTGGTGGTAGCAGAAAGATCACTGAGCAGAACGCCGTTGTTCCAGGTAATGTTTGATTTGCAGAGTACACCAGAAGAACAGCATCTGCACTTACATGACCTGCAGGTATTATTGCAGGAAGCGGAACGCACTACCGCGCAGTTTGATCTTAACTTCTCTATTAACGACAGCAGCGAAGGAATTAGCGGGTATGTGGCCTGGTGTGTTGATCTGTTCACTGATGATACAATCGACCGGATGATTACCCATTTTGAATCATTGCTAATGGCCGTTGTAACGCTGCCGGCATCGCGTATCAGTGCGCTGAATATGCTTACACCAGCAGAAACCCATCAGTTAATTTATACGTTTAATGATACTGCGGTAGCTTATCCAACAGATAAAACATTTGTGGATCTGTTTGCAGAACAGGTGGTGGACAGCCCCGATGCGATTGCACTGGTATTCGAAGATACACAGTTGACCTACCGGGAACTGGATGTATTATCCAATAAACTGGCGCATTTCCTGATCAGTAAGGGCGTGAAGGCAGATACCCTGGTGCCCATTTGTATAGAGCGCTCTTTGAAGATGATCATTGGTGTACTGGCTATTATGAAAGCGGGGGGCGCTTATGTGCCTGTTGACCCCGAATCTCCTGCCAGCCGTATCAGTTATATGCTAACGGATAGTAACGCGCAACTGATCGTAAGCAGCAGTTACGGTAAAGAAAAAATACCTATAGGAACAACCGCCGATTTCGTTTTGCTGGATACAGATGCCGGCATCATTGAACAACAGCCAGGCACTTTGCCGGCCACGTGGCCATTGCCGCATCACCTGGCCTATATGATCTATACTTCCGGAACAACCGGCAGACCGAAAGGGGTGCTGGTAGAACATCTGGGGATGCTTAATCACCTGCTGGCCATGGTAGATGAGTTCGGGATGGATAATAATACAGTGGTGGCATTCACCGCTTCCTATACGTTTGATATTTCAGTATGGCAAATGCTGAATGCATTCATCTGCGGTGGTCGTACGATCATTTATTCGCAACAACTGATCCTGCATCCGGCAGCGCTGATAGCAGATGCCGACAAACAGCAGGTTACTTTATTGCAACTGGTGCCTTCCTATCTTACCGCCGTATTGCATGATCATACAACAGTCACCTTAAGCGCGTTACAATACTTACTGGTTACCGGAGAAGCGGTGACCCGGCAGTTATTGCAGGAATGGTTCGGCCATCCGCGCTTTGGCAATATCCCGGTGGTAAATGCCTATGGCCCTGCAGAGGCCTCGGATGATGTGAGCTTTTATTACATGTATGAAGCACCTGCTGCTGCTAATATTCCGGTAGGCGCACCCATTCAGAATTTACAGATTTACATATTGGATAAACAGGAGCAGTTATGCCCGCTGGGAATACCCGGTGAGATTTGCGTAGCTGGTATCGGCGTGGCGCGCGGTTATCTCAACCAAAAAGAATTAACCACACAAAAATTTGTGGCGGATCCTTTTCGTACCGGACAAAGAATGTACAAAACCGGTGACCTGGGTAAATGGTTGCCGGATGGAAATATAGAGTTCCTGGGACGTATGGATGACCAGGTGAAAATACGTGGTCACCGGATTGAACTGGGAGAGGTTGAAAGCATCATCGCAGAATCCGGATGGGTACAACAGGTAGTGGTAGTAGCCAAACCTGACCATAAAGGGCATCAACGGTTAGTGGGATACCTGGTGCCTGATGAGTTATACGATAAAGCAGCAATGCTGGCTTTTGTGAAAGAAAGATTGCCGGAGTATATGGTACCGGTGCTGGTGGAACTGGAAGAACTGCCACTAACGTCCAATGGCAAAATTGATAAACACGCCTTGCCGGAACCTGCTGCTGATGGGCAATTACAGCGCAGCTATGTAGCACCGCGCAACAGACTGGAACAGGTACTTGCCAGCAACTGGCAGGAATTGCTGGGTATACAACAGGTAGGGATATACGATAATTTCTTTGAGCTGGGAGGACATTCCCTGATGGCCATGCGCCTGATGTCTGTGCTTCGCCGGGAAGTACAGGCGGAGCTGCCTGTTAAATGTTTATTCCTTTATCCTACGGTAGCAGAGCTGGCGGCCTGGTTACAGGTACAGGTGCCTGATAAAAGTACGCAGCTTCCTGTGGTGAAAGCACATGCCAGACCACCACATATTCCGTTGTCGTATAGCCAGGAACGTTTGTGGTTTATTGACCGGTTGGAGGGAAGTATACATTACCATATTACAGAAGTATTAAGATTAAAAGGTAATCTCAACAAGGAAGCACTGGCCTACGCCCTGCAAATGATAGTGCAGCGCCATGAGGTATTACGTACGGTGATCAGGGAAGAAGGGGGTGTGCCGCATCAGCGTGTAATGGAGCGCGAATGGCAGTTGTCTGTTGTAGATGAACCGGCGTATAAAAATGATCAGACTGTTTTAAAAGCCTACACAAAATCACTGATGGAAACACCGTTTGATTTGTCGGTGGATCATATGCTGCGCGCACATTTGATTGTGCAGGCGGAAAATGAATATGTGCTGGTATTGGTGATACATCATATTGCTTCTGATGCCTGGTCGGCTGCTATCATTGTAAGCGAAGTAATGGAATTGTATGCGGCTTATACAGCGGGTCGTGCAGCGCAACTGCCGCCTATGCAGTTACAATTTGCCGACTATGCCATCTGGCAGCGGAATTACCTGTCGGGTGCCGTGCTGGATAAAAAGCTGGACTACTGGAAAGAAAAACTGTCGGGCGTTACGCCGCTGGCATTGCCAACAGATTATAGTCGTCCTGCAACACAAACTACTCACGGGGGCAGCATTTTATTCCATATAGATCCGGTATTGCAGGAACAGCTGGTAACTTTGTCGCAGCAGGAGGGCGTAACGATTTATATGTTGCTGCTGACTGCTTTCAAGGTGTTATTGTATCGCTACAGCAACCAGACGGATATCAGTGTTGGCTGTTCTACGGCCGCACGTCCGCAGGAGGAAATAGAAAACCTGATCGGATTTTTTATTAATACACTGACATTACGCAGTGATCTGGATAACCGTCCTGCTTTCACTACGTTGTTGCAACAGGTGAAAGCCACTACATTGGATGCGTATGAATACCAGGACGTGCCTTTTGAAAAGGTGGTGGAAGCAGTGGTGAAAGACAGAGACCCCAGTAGGAGTCCATTGTTCCAGGCCATGTTTGTTATGCAAAATGTACCGGGCGATGATGACCTGCGTTTGGGAGATGTAGTATGGTCGGGAGAAGAAGTAGAGATCACCACTGCCAAGTTTGATCTTACATTTTTTGTTGCCGAAGAAGCCACCGGTTTACATGTAAATGCGGTGTACAGAAGTGACCTGTTTGCAGAAGATACCATTGTACGGATGGGGGCGCATTATGTACAGTTATTACAGGCGATTGCCGCCAATCCTGCACAGGAAATAGATGCGTTGCAGATGCTGTCTCCTTCGGAAGAAGGGCAGTTGCAGACGGCTTTAACACATCCGTCTATCAGCTATCCGCAGGATAAAACGTTCCTGGACCTGTTTGCTGCACAGGCAGTATTGACGCCACAGGCTACCGCCGTTGCATTTGAAAATATACAACTGACTTACCGGGAACTGGACGAACGCGCCACGCAGTTGGCTTATTACCTGCATACGAAGGGCATCGGAAAAGGTTCGCTGGTTCCGTTGTATATAGAAAGATCTGCCGAGATGATAGTGGCCATAGCAGGTATCGGAAAGGCAGGTGCCGCTTATGTTCCCATTGATCCTGATTTTCCATTGGATAGGGTAGCCTTTATCCTGGAAGATACCGCCGCAAAGGTGGTGGTGAGTAGTCGTGCCGGCAAGGCGCAATTGCAAGAGGTAATCAGCGCGGAAGTGATAGCATTGGATGAAGATCAGCATCTCATCAGCCAGGCTAGTACCAAAAATAAATTGCCCTTACCTGCTCCGCAGGACCTGTTGTATGTGATCTATACTTCCGGAAGTACTGGTAATCCTAAAGGAGTAACGGTTACCCACCGCAACCTGGTAGATTACCTGTATGGACTGAAGGCCGCATTGCCGGTAGCCGAATGCCGGTCTTTCGGATTACTTTCCAGCATTGCTACGGATTTGGGTAATACGGTATTGTTTACGCCACTGGTACAGGGAGGTGCTTTACATGTATTTTCCAGGGAGATGATCAGCGATGGAGAATTGCTGTATGATTATTTTTCTGTTCACCCGATAGATTGTATCAAAATTGTGGCTTCCCATTGGAAAGCCCTGTCTGCTTCCGGCAGATTATTGTTGCCCGGGAAGCTGCTCATTTTCGGAGGGGAAGCACTGGAAACAGCAGTCGTAAAAAGTATCCGTACTTATGGTTCCCGCTGCACCATTGTGAATCACTATGGCCCAACGGAAACGACTATAGGAAAATTGCTGCATGTGGTGAATGACTACACGGAGTATGGTCATCATATTCCTATTGGTAAACCATTTTCCAACACAGCAGTATATGTGTTGAATACTGCCGGAAAGTTATGCCCTGTGGGTGTGCCCGGTGAATTATACATTGGTGGTGATGGAGTGGCAGCAGGTTACTTGAATAACACGGACTTAACAGAAAGCCGCTTTGTAGCCTCGCCATTTGCTGGCGCCGCTACTTCAAAACTATATCGTACCGGCGACGTGGTAAGGCTGCTGCCGGATGGCAACATACTGTTTGCCGGTCGTGTAGATGACCAAGTAAAGATCCGTGGTTACCGTGTAGAGTTGGGAGAAGTAGAGAAGGTATTATTGCGTAGTAACCTGGTTAGCCAGGCTGTGGTGATAGCACGTGGGGAGGATAGTGGCAGCAAGCGCCTGATCGGTTATGTGATCACGAACGATACATTAGATCAGCACACTATTGCTACCTGGCTGACGGAGCATTTACCGGATTATATGATCCCTTCGGCTTTAGTGGTATTGGATAGTTTTCCATTGCTGGCCAATGGTAAAGTAGATAAAAAATCTCTACCGGATCCTGATTTCTCCGGAACAGCAGATGACTATACAGCGCCTGAGACGCCGTTGCAGCAGGTGCTGACAAATATCTGGTCTGTGTTGCTGGAGGTGGAGAAAGTGGGTCTTCATGACGACTTTTTTGCGCTGGGTGGTCATTCCCTGCTGGCCATACGTGTAGTATCTGCCATTAGGAAAGCATTGGGAGTAGAAGTCGCCATCGGCGATGTATTTGACTATCCCACTATTTCGTTGTTGTCCGGCAGGTTATCAGGAAATACGGATGTAATAATTACACCGCCATTGGTGCAGGAATCAAGACCGGCACAGATCCCACTTTCGTATAGCCAGGAACGTTTGTGGTTTATACATCAGCTGGAAGGCAGTGTGCAATATCATGTTCCCATCGTACTGAGAATGAAGGGCGCTTTGYAGCCGGCTGCGCTGGCGTATGCACTTCGTACTACGGTGAACCGCCATGAAGTGCTGCGCACCATTATTGTACAGGAAGGAGGAACAGCCTATCAGCAGATTATGAACCAGGACCAATGGGAACTGACCACTGTAGACGGAACGCAGTATGGAGATGATCCGCAGGCACTGGCAGCATTTATTGCCACGCTGACTGATCAGCCTTTTGATCTGGCGGCAGACCATATGATGCGCGCGCATCTGATCATGCTTCCGGAAGATGAATATATCCTGGTGTTAACCCTGCATCACCTGGTATCGGATGAGTGGTCGCACGGAATCCTGGTGCAGGAGTTTGCAGAACAGTACGGCGCCTATGAGCATGGATTTGTTCCACGACTTTCTGCATTGCCGGTACAGTATGCCGACTATGCCATCTGGCAGCGGAAATATCTTTCCGGTGAGGTGCTGGAAAGGAAACTGGATTATTGGAAAGATAAGCTGGACGGTGTAATCGCCCTGCATCTTCCTGCTGATTTTACCCGGCCCGCTATTCAGAGTAAACGTGGCGCTTTCCTGTCTTTCCATATCCATAAAGCAATAGCAGATCACCTCCTGCAGTTAAGCCAGGAACAGGGCAGTACCTTGTTTATGACGTTGCTGACTGCCTTTAAAGTATTGTTGTACCGCTATACCGGGCAAACGGATATTTGCGTGGGCACACCGGTATCCGGCAGAACGCAGCAGGAAGTAGAAGGTCTGATTGGCTTTTTTGTAAATACGCTGGCTTTGCGGAGTGATCTGAGCGACAACCCTTCTTTTACCACGCTGTTACAGGAAGTGAGGACCACGATCTTACGTGCGTATGATCACCAGGACGTACCTTTTGAAAAAATAGTAGAAACGGTGGTGAGGCATCGGGATCTGAGTACCAATCCCATTTTTCAGGTAATGTTTGTATGGGAAACCAAAGAAACCGCCAGCCCTTGTCTTACAAAAGTGCAACTGCTGCCGGAAGCCGTGGCGCATACCTCTTCCAAATTTGATCTCACCTTTTTTGCATCAGAGCACCACGACGGTCTGCAGATAAATATTGAATACTGCACGGATCTGTTTAAAGAAGATACCATCCGGCAGTTATTTGCCCACTTTGAAGAATTGTTGCACAGCATTACGATATCGCCGGCTGCGCGTATAGATACCCTGCCTTTGATCGGCGAACAGGAGCGCGACAGCCTGTTGTCATCTCTCCATGCTACCCATGTAAAATATCCTGCTGTAAAGTCGCTGACAGATATGTTTGCAACACAGGTAATACAACATCCGGATGCGATAGCAGTTGTATTTGGTAGTGATCAGCTGACTTACCGGGAACTGGATGAACGCTCCGGCAGGTTAGCTACTTATCTGCGCAGCAAAGGAGTAGTGACAGGTTCACTGGTGCCCGTGTGCATAGAGAGATCGTTAAATATGATGGTAGGAATCTGGGGGATCCTGAAAGCTGGTGGCACCTACGTACCCATAGATCCGGAATATCCACCTGCCCGTATTCAATACATGATAGCAGATACCCGTGGCAATGTGATTTTGACCAGCAGCAGTTGTGTGGAAAAAGTAAACAGGCAACCGGGTGTAACTATTGTGGAGATAGATACGCAGTGGGAACAGATCAATACACGGCGGGTGCGCGAAGCGGCCAACATCACACCTGCCTTCCTTGCCTACGTGATTTATACTTCGGGTACTACCGGCAACCCCAAAGGTGTGGAAATGCCTACCAGCGCGATGGTGAACCTGTTGCACTGGCAACAGGGGCAAATGAATACCACCCTCAGCAAACGCGTGTTGCAATTTGCCAGTCTAAATTTTGACGTCAGCTTCCAGGAAATATTTTCTTCGCTGTGTTTGGGGCATACACTTTTCCTGATAGAAGAAGGAACCCGCAGGGATGCCGGTGAACTGCTGCGGCAAATCAGGAACTATCGTATCAACTACCTGTTCCTGCCTTATGTGGTACTGAAAAGTATAGCAGACTATGCAAAAGCGATGTCGCTTTATCCTGCTTCCCTGGAAATTATATTTACGGCGGGAGAGCAATTGCGGTTGAGTGCTGATATCAAAGCACTGCTGGACAATTCCGGCGCCAGGCTGTATAACCATTACGGCCCTACGGAGGCGCATGTGGTGAGCTCCTACGAAGTAACCGTTACTGACTTCGAAGAAAGGCTGCTGCCGCCTATTGGCAAGCCTATCAGCAATACCGCGTTGTACATACTGGATGCCCGCGGAGAATTGTGTGGGAGGGGCATCAGTGGTGAATTATACATCGGTGGCGTACAGGTGGCCAATGGGTACCTGAATCAACCGGAACTCACCGCGAAAAAATTCATGGCAGATCCTTTCCACCACCTTCCGCAGGCAAGAATGTACCGCACCGGCGACCTGGCCAGGTGGCTGCCAGATGGCAACATAGAATACCTGGGTCGTATAGATGACCAGGTGAAAATCCGCGGCTATCGCATAGAACTGGGCGAGGTAGAAAGCATTCTGCAACAGTGTGCACTGGTGAATCAGTCTGTAGTGCTGGCAAAGGCAGACGGTAACGGCTTTAAACGGCTGATCGCCTACGTGGTGCCGGAAGGGGCTTTTGATAAAGAAGGTATTCTCTTCTATCTCAAAAGCAAACTGCCGGAATATATGGTGCCATCGCTGCTGATAAGCCTCGATAAATTACCGCTGACAGCCAATGGCAAGGTGAATAAGAAAGTACTGCCAGACCCTGCGGCAGAGGAGTTGCTGACCAATGAATATGTAGCTCCGCGCAATGAACAGGAAGAAGTGCTCGTCGCTATCTGGCAAAGGCTGTTGAATGTACCCCGTGTAGGGATTAAAGATAATTTCTTCGATTTGGGAGGACACTCGCTGTTAACCATGCGGCTGATCTCCGAAATACGCGAGGCATTGCAGATAGAAGTGCCGGTGGCCCTTTTCTTCCAGCTGCCTACTATTGAATCACTAAACAGACATCTGAATATTCATCAGAATGACACTACTGCCCCTGACAAGGACCTAAAAACTATCCGGTTATAATCGGGTGCCCCATTATCACAATAAAATCATGAAACATGTCTGATCATACTCTAATTAACGTAATAGCGTTGCTGGAACGCGCCAACGAGGGTGGAATTAAAATATCTGTGGAGGAGAACGAGCTGATTGTGCAGGTAGAAAAAGAACGTGAAATTGACGGATTGTTTTTGGATGAACTGAGAAATCATAAAACACATTTAATCGCCTACCTGAAATCTTCCAGGCAGGGGGCGGCAGACAATACGGCCGGCAGCAGGATAGACCCGGACCGAAGGAAAGTATTGTCAAGTATCCCGCTTTCGTTTAGCCAGGAACGTTTGTGGTTTATTGACCAGCTGGAAGGGAGCGTGCCGTATCATATACCTACCGTATTGCGTCTGAAAGGAAAGCTGGACCGTGATGCCCTGCAACATGCCCTGCGTACCATTGTGAACCGTCATGAGGTATTGCGCACTGTGATCAGGCAACGCGCCGGCGTAGCCTATCAGCATATTCTGGAACCGGACTTATGGCAACTGCACATCATTGATGAACCGGGATACATCTCCGATGAAACAGCCTTAAGGGATTATATAAAATTGCTGATTGATACCCCGTTTGATCTGGCAGCGGATCATATGCTGCGTGCGCATTTGATTATCCTGGGGACAGAAGAACATATACTGGAAGTCACCCTGCATCACATCGCTTCCGATGGCTGGTCGGCCGGCATCATTGTGGAAGAACTGCGGGAACTGTATCGGGCACATGTCGAAAACCGTGCCCCACAGCTGGCCACCCTGGAGCTGCAGTATGCAGATTTCGCCATCTGGCAGCAGGAGCATCTTTCGGGTGCCGTGTTGGAAGAACAGTTGGGCTACTGGAAACAAAAGCTCAGCGGTGTAGCCGCATTACAGTTGCCACTTGATTTTCCGCGTCCGCCCATACAAAGTGCCAGAGGTGCCGCCACCAGCTATCAACTGGATCATGCTTTATTACAACAGCTTCGCACCTTATCGCGGCAGCACGGCACTACCTTGTTTATGACGCTGCTGGCAGCTTTTAAAGTATTACTGTACCGCTACAGTGGCCAGGAGGATATTTGTGTAGGTAGCCCGATTGCCGGCAGAACACGTAAAGAAATTGAAGGGCTGATCGGCTTCTTTGTAAATACACTCGTACTGCGTGATGACCTGAGCAATAATCCTGCTTTCACCGCTTTATTGCAACAGGTAAAGCAAACTACACTCAGCGCTTATGACCACCAGGATGTACCCTTTGAGAAAATTGTGGATGCCGTCATTGAAAACAGGGATCAGAGCAGACCGCCATTGTTCCAGGTAGCATTCGTATTACAGAACATGCCGGAAATACCGGATTTGCGGCTGGGCGACGTACAATTTTCTTCTGTACAAACAGCGCAGGATATGGCCCGTTATGATATGACGGTTACTACGGAAGAGGGGGCTGATGGATTATCCATCAGCGTGGAATATTGTATTGACCTGTTCACAAAATCAACCATCGATCGTATGATGGGACATTTTGAACAGCTACTTCGTTCTATTGCCACTGCACCTTCCACGAGGATTGGTTCCCTGCTCCTGTTAAGCGAAGCGGAAGAGCAACAATTGCTACACACGTTCAATGATACCGCAACGGACTATCCCGCCACTGCAACAATTGCCGGGATTTTCGCCACACATGCTGCCGATATCCCGGATGCGACAGCGGTAGTGTATGGTCCTACTTCCATGACCTATCGGGAGCTGGATGAAAGATCCAATCAACTGGCGCATTACCTGCATGGTAAAGGCGTAAGGGCAGAAACACTGGTGCCGGTATGTATAGACCGTTCCCTGGAAATGATCGTTAGTATATTGGGTATCCTGAAGGCCGGCGGCGCTTATGTTCCCATTGATCCCGAATATCCATTGGACAGGATCAATTATATGCTGGCAGATACCGGCGCCAACATTATTCTTACCAATGAAAATATCATTGCGAAACTTAGAAGCATCACCCATGCGATCAGCATCGTAACACTGGATAATGATGATATCATAGGGGGGTATCCCAAAACGGCCCTGGTAACAGATATGAGCGCTACACAGCTGGCGTATGTGATTTATACTTCCGGGTCAACCGGCTACCCGAAAGGCGTGCTGGCCACACAACAGTCGCTCATCAACCTGATCCACTGCCAGAGCAAAGTATATAACATCACTAAAGAAGAACGCGTACTGCTGTTGTCTAATTATATTTTTGATGCGTCTGTAGAGCAGATATTTTTTGCTTTGCTGAATGGGGTGGCATTGGTATTGGTAGATATAGCCGTACAATTAGATACCGTATTGTTTGAACAGTTGCTGACCGATCAACAGATCACCCACATAGAGGCTACACCCAGTTTCCTGGTAAACCTCAAACCAGGCAGGTATGGTGGTCTTAAAAGGATCGTTTCAGGAGGAGAGCTTTGCCGAAAAATATTTGCAGAAAAGTGGACGGGGCTGGTAGATTTTTATAACATCTACGGACCTACGGAGACCACCATTTCAGCGATCGCCTATCATTATACAAAAGATAGCGCCGGTTATGCAGAAGCGCTGCCAATAGGCCGTCCGCTGGCGAACGTACAGGTATATCTGCTTGATGGTCATGGCAACCCTGTTCCTATCGGGGTGACCGGTGAACTGTATATCGGCGGCGCAGGCCTTACCCGTGGTTATTTAAAACGCCCTGAGTTAACGGCCGCAAAATTTGTCAACAACCCTTTCAATAAAAACCTGGGTGCCAGTATGTATAAAACGGGTGACCTCGCAAAATGGCTCCCGGATGGTAATATTGAATACCTGGGAAGAGTTGATGACCAGGTAAAGATCAGGGGCTTCCGTATTGAATTGGGAGAAATAGAAAATATCCTGCAGCAATCTGACCTGGTAAATCAGATAGCGGTGCTGGCAAAAGGGGAGGACAGTACTAAACGACTGGTGGCTTATGTGGTGGCGCAGGGCGAATTTAATCCTGAAGGCATATTGGCTTATGGCAAAAAACTGCTGCCGGATTATATGCTGCCCGCTTTGATCGTGGAATTACAAAGTATGCCCCTCACTCCCGGTGGTAAAGTAGACCGTAAAGCCTTGCCCGACCCGGATGTGATCGGCTTGCAGAATGGCACCCATCTGGCGCCGCGTACTTCTGCAGAACGAAAAGTAGCGGAAATATTTGAGGAGGTACTGGAAGTGACTGGTGTGGGAGTATACGATGATTTCTTTAAACTGGGCGGTGACTCTATCCTGGTGATCACGCTGGTAACACGCCTGCGCGATGCTTTTGAACAGGATATTAAACTGTTTGAAGTATATGGTACGCCAACAGTAGAGCAGATTGCACGAATGGTAGACCAGCCGGAAGATCTGACATCCACCACAAATGATGAGTACGCGGACGTAGAAGCCGAAATAACGGCGCTGAAAAATGAAGTACTGAAAACACGTGCAGACGCCGCATTGATAGAAGATATCTACCCGATGAGTGATATACAGAGCGGTATGGTGTATGCTTCATTGGTAAACCCGGAACTGGGTATTTATCACGATCAGATGGGACATCTGCTCGCAAAAGGCTTAGATCCGGTGGTACTGGAAAAAGCGTTGTCTATGATGGCGCAGAAACATGCCATCCTGAGAACTACATTCGACCTGCATTCCCATACAGAAGGATTACAGATTGTATATAAGGAAATACCTGTTACCGTACAATATCTCGACTATGGCCAGCTAACAGATAACGAAGCAAAAATACAGATCGACAACTACCTGAAAGACGAACGTAAGCGTCCCCTGCAAATGGATAAGGCGCCTACATGGCGTGCGACGGTGTTTAATCTGCAAAATAATTCAGCATTTTTATTCCAGTGCCATCATGCGATCATAGATGGCTGGAGTGACGCCTCCTTTAACACCGAACTTAATAACCTGTATCTCCAGCTGAAAGCAGGAGCAGACGTACCTCCATTGCGGCCGCTGAAATGTACTTACAGAGATTATGTGCTGTCACATATTGTGGAAAAGAGAAACGTAGCCAACAGGGAATTCTGGAAAAACGACCTGGACGAATATAAACGACTGAACATCTTCACGCATGAAGCGGAAGATAAACGGCTGGTGACTACTTACGAACCGGCTTACCTGGACTTACTCCAGCAACGTACCAAAGAAGATGGCATTTCACTGAAGGGTTTATTGTTCGGTGCAATGGTATTTGCGCTTAATATGCTCACCCATGAAGACGAAGTGACCGTGGGCCTGGTAGCGAACAGCAGACCGGTGAAAGAGGATGGTGACAAGGTGATTGGCTGCTTCCTTAATTCAGTGCCTTTCCGCTTCAAACAGGACAAAGCTGCTTTTACCTGGAAAACATACTTCGGGCAAATAGAAAGTAAGCTGATAGAAATGAAGCAGAGAGACCGGGTGAGTCTTCCAGAGATTATAAAAATTACCGGTGAGCATTTCTCCGAAGGAAATCCTTTCTTCGATGTACTGTTCAACTTCACCAACTTCCATGTCTATAAAAATATGGAACAGGGACTGGCAGAGGAAACACAAAGTGAATTGAATAATGTGTTGAGCTATGGCGTGGTAAATACTTACCTCACCTGCAATCTCAGCATCACTGGCAATCAGCTGGTGGTGAACAATTCCCTGAAACGGAAATTCAGGTCCGGTGATTCGCTTGCAGCGCTGCAGGGTTATTTTGATGCAGTACTCGACGGCTATCTTGAACGTTACGAGGTACCGGTAAATAGAAATGAAATTTTCTCTCTACCGGAATTAAACCAATTATTAAATACGGATGATACGGATTATCCGAAGGATAAAACGATCGTTGACCTGTTTACAGAGCAGGTATCCCGTACGCCGGAGGCGATAGCAGTAGTGTATGAAGACTTGTCTTTAACCTACCGGGAACTGAATGATCGTTCCACACAGCTGGGCCGCTATCTACGTCATCTTGGGGTGACCACAGAAATGCTGGTACCGGTTTGTATAGATAAGAGCCTGGAAATGATCATTGGCATACTCGGTATATTAAAAGCCGGCGGTGTGTATGTACCTGTAGATCCCACCTATCCGGAAGAACGGATCCGTTACATACTTGACGATACCAGCGCAGCGATCATTGTTAGCAGCAGCGCATGTATTGAAATATGTCATCAGGCTTCTCCTTCTCTGAAGGTAGTAGCGGTAGACAAAGAATGGGAAAATATCAGCAAGGAATCTGCTGTGGCCATTGATAGTGTTATCACACCTTCTCAACTGGCTTATGTGATTTATACTTCCGGATCTACCGGTAAGCCTAAAGGGGTATTGATAGCGCATGTCAACGTAGTGAGATTATTTAGAACCGCCCACCCGCTGTTTGATTTCAATGAAAAGGATGTATGGGCAATGTTCCATTCCTTCTCTTTTGATTTCTCTGTCTGGGAGATGTATGGTGCATTGTTTTTCGGTGGCCGCCTCGTAGTAGTGCCTAAACTGGTTACCAAAGATACGGCCTTGTTTGGGGAACTATTAATCCGGGAAGGCGTAACCATTCTCAATCAAACACCTTCTTCCTTTTATGTGCTGCAGGATTTTCTGACCGCACCCGAAAATACTGCGGCTATCCGGTATGTAATTTTTGGGGGAGAAGCATTGAATCCTGCCAGGATAAAGGCATGGAGACAGGCATATCCCGATTGCCGTTTGATCAATATGTACGGCATCACGGAAACCACCGTACATGTAACTTACCAGGAGTTAACAGATGCCCACCTGGAAAGCAGTGCGAGTGTGATCGGTAAGCCGATACCTACACTGTATGCTTACATTCTGAATAAATATCAGTCGCTCGCGCCGGTAGGCGTAGCCGGTGAATTGTATATAGGCGGTATGGGCGTAGCCAGAGGATATCTGAACCGTGCTGCATTATCTGCGGAAAAATTCATTCCGGATCCTTTTATTCCTGGTGGCAGACTATATCGCGCCGGAGACCTGGGCCGGTGGCTGCCGGATGGCACCATTGAATACCTGGGCCGTATAGATGACCAGGTAAAAATCCGTGGTTATCGTATTGAATTAGGAGAAGTTGAAAGTGTATTACAACAATCAGATACCGTGAGTAAAGCAGTCGTGTTAAACCGGCCGGACCATAGCGGCAATAGCCGTTTGGTAGGATATGTGGTACCACATACTATGTTTGACAAAGCAGCCATACTCGGCTATCTGAAAGAGCGTTTGCCGGAATATATGGTGCCATCATTACTGGTAGAACTGGATCATTTACCATTGACCATTAATGGTAAAGTAGATAAGAAAGCATTGCCGGATCCGGATGCTGCCGCATTGCTCGCCAATGAGTATGTGGCACCCCGGAATGAGGCAGAACAACAGCTGGCCACCATCTGGAAGGAATTGCTTGGGGTAGAACGGGTAGGCATACACGATAATTTCTTTGAGCTGGGTGGACATTCGTTATTAGCCACCCGCTTAATATCCATTTTACGAAACCGGTTAAATGCGGAATTATCTATCAGGTCTTTGTTCCTGTATCCTACGGTAGCAGCGCAAACGGCTTACCTTTACCAACAGGATAAAGGTTCGCGGCTCCCTGCAGTAGTAGCAGCGGAAAGGCCCACGCATATCCCGCTTTCGTATAGCCAGGAACGTTTGTGGTTTCTGGACCGCCTGGAAGGCACGCTGGCCTATCATATACCTGCCGTGTTACGACTAAAGGGTGTGTTGGATATCGCTGCACTGGAATATGCGTTGCAAACGATCATTAACCGGCATGAAGTGCTGAGAACAGTGATCAGAGAAGAGAAAGGGCAGCCTTATCAATTGATACTGCCGGAAAACGGCTGGCAGCTGGATGTGAGGCAGGTAGGCCCCTATAAAAAAGACGCCCGCGCACAGCAATCTTTAATCTCCTCTTTGTTCCGGATACCGTTCGACTTATCAGTAGCACATATGCTGAGAGCACATTTGCTGGTGCTGGACAAAGAAGAATACATATTACAGTTTACCCTGCATCACATTGCATCGGATGGCTGGTCTACCGGTATTATTGTACAGGAACTGATCGCGTTGTACAACGCATATATAGCGGGAACTTCCGCTCAATTGCCGCCATTGCAGATCCAGTATGCGGATTACGCTATCTGGCAACGCAGGTATTTATCTGGTGAAACATTGGCCAGCCAATTGGTTTACTGGGAAAACAAGCTGGCGGGTGTTGTGCCACTACAGCTTCCCACAGATTATAAGCGTCCTGCCATACAGCCGGTACGTGGTGACAGCCGCGAGTTTACCTTCTCTAAAAAATTATCCGACCAGCTGAAGGCATTGTCGCAACAACAGGGCACTACCTTGTTTATGACTTTGCTGGCAGCTTTCAAGGTATTATTGTACCGTTACAGCGGGCAGGAAGATATCTGCATCGGTAGCCCGGTGGCGGGCAGAACGCAACAGGAACTGGAAGGACTGGCAGGCTTTTTTATCAATACACTGGCATTGCGCAGTGATCTGCATGGTAGCCCATCTTTTATTACTTTGTTACAACAGGTAAAGGAAACCACGCTGGCCGCTTATGAGCACCAGGAAGTGCCCTTTGAGAAAATAGTGGAAAAGGTGATGAAAGTGCGTGACCTGAGCCGGACACCACTTTTTCAGGTGATGTTTGTGATGCAGAACTTACCCGGTTCACCGGCGCTTCGTTTAGGTGAAGCGCAGCTTTCAGAAGAAGCTGTAGATCATTCCACTGCGCAACTGGACTTGTCTGTTTCCATACAGGAAGATGCAGAGGGCCTGAGTGGTGAAATCGTTTATTGTGCCGATCTGTTCGATGCTGGGACCATAGACCGGATGATGCAGCATTTTGAGCAGCTGCTGGAATCAATAGTCGCCACACCGGCAACTACCATCAGTGAATTATCTATACTCGCACCGGCAGAAACACAGCAATTGCTGACCGCATTTAATGATACCCACAGGGCATATCCGAAAGATAAAACCCTCATCGACCTTTTTGCTGTACAGGTGGAACGTACACCAGAAGCAGTTGCCCTGGTGTTTGAAAATCAGCAGTTAACCTATCGTGAGCTCGATGACCGTTCCAACCAGCTGGCACATTACCTGATTGGTAAAGGGGTAGGGGCGGAAACATTGGTACCTGTTTGCCTGGAGCGATCTTTTGAAATGCTTGTAGGTATATGGGGGATCCTGAAAGCCGGCGCCGCTTACGTGCCAATAGACCCGGAATATCCTGCAGACAGAATCCGGTTTATGTTGTCTGATGTAAACGCAGACTTATTGCTTACCACCGCCACGCATATTCAGGTGTTGGCGGGTATAGCTGCCAATAAAAACATCATATCTCTCGATACACAGTGGGTGGATATTGCCAAAGAACCGATATCTCCCGTTAAAACGGTGGTGCAACCACAACAGCTGGCGTATGTGATTTATACCTCCGGATCTACAGGTACCCCCAAAGGAGTTATGAATGAACATCGTGGAGTAGTCAACAGGCTGTTATGGGCACAGGAATATTTTGCACTGGATAGCCATGAAGTAGTGTTACAGAAAACCACTTTCTGTTTTGATGTATCGGTATGGGAATTATTGTGGCCATCGCTGGTGGGAGCGAAGCTGGTACTGGCCTCACCCGGCGGACAAAAAGAAGTGGCGTATCTGAAAAACGTCATCGCGCAGCAGGGCATTACCACCCTGCATTTTGTGCCTTCCATGCTGGATGTATTCCTGGAAAATGTGACGGCGGGGGAATGCGCTGAATTGCATACCGTCATTTGCAGTGGGGAAGCATTGAGGCCGCAGCAGGTACTCGCTTTCAGGGAAAAATTAGCCGGGGTAGAATTATATAATTTATACGGCCCTACAGAAGCAGCGATAGATGTTACCTACTGGCATGCCGCCCGTAATAACGATGATATAAAGATAGTTCCGATTGGAAAACCAGTGGCGAATACACAACTCTATGTGTTAGACAAAACAGGTAACCTGGTACCGCTGGGTGGTGCAGGCGAATTACATATTGGCGGTGTACAGGTAGCCCGTGGTTATCTGAACCGCCCTGAATTAACCGGGGAGAAATTTGTAGCCGATACTTTCCATCCGGAGGCAGACGGCAGGCTGTATAAAACAGGCGACCTGGTAAGATGGTTGCCGGATGGTAACCTGGAATACCTGGGTCGTATAGATGACCAGGTAAAGATCCGTGGCTATCGTATAGAGCTGGGAGAAATAGAAAATGTATTACAGGCCTTTGAAGGAGTGAGCCAGGCGGTAGTAGTGGCGCAGCAAAGCGCGGATACCGGTCAGTATCGCCTCGTTGGTTATGTAGTGCCGCGTGGAGAATTTGACAGACCCGGCATATTGGAATACCTCGCCGGAAAATTACCGGAATACATGGTGCCTGCATGGCTCATAGCGCTGGACGTTTTACCGCTGACTACAAACGGGAAAGTGGACAAACAGGCTTTACCGGCACCGGATGCAATGGCCCTGACATCGCACGAATATGTTGCTCCCCGTGATGAACGGGAACAGCAGCTGGCCAATATATGGCAGGTATTGCTCGGCGTAGAACGGGTAGGCATACACGATAATTTCTTCGCATTGGGCGGCCATTCCCTGCTGGCCATGCGCCTGATTGCTGACATGAATGCCGTATTCGAAGTGGAACTATCCGTTAGAACCATCTTCCAGTTGCCTACCATAGAAGCACTGGTGAAATACCTGAAAGTACAACAGCAGGAAGAACCACTGGCGGATGAAGATGTAGATATTATAGAGCTGTAATGGAGGAATCGTGCGATAGGAGTAGATGCCTTTTTTCATACCTAAATTATTAAAAAATGCCTGGATTTAACCTGGTGGATATTATTGACCTGTTGGAAAAAGCAAAAGATAACGGCGTTAATGTATCCTTCGACAACGATAAACTGATTGTAAAGACCGATAAAAAGAAAACGGTTGACAGCTCATTACTGAGTGAGCTGAAAGAAAATAAAGAACATCTGTTGGCATATTTTCAAGAACACCAGCAAGGTAAAGAGACGATATCCCAGCGTAAAAAAATAGTCCCTGCCCATAGAAACGGATCCACCCATATTCCATTATCCTTTAACCAGGAACGGTTATGGTTTATTGATCAGCTGGAAGGAAGTGTGCAATATCACATTCCGGCGGTATTGCGGTTGAAGGGGAAACTGAACCGGGAGGCGCTGGCCGCTGCATTGCAGTTGATTGTTAACCGTCATGAAGTGTTGCGTACGGYCATCCGGCAAACAGATGGCGTTGCTTTTCAGCAGGTGCAGGAAAAAGACAAATGGGAACTGATGTTGAAAGAGGGCCAAAGTTACCACGGAAAAGAAACGGCACTACAGGCATATATAAAATCGCTGGTAGATACCCCATTTGATTTGTCGGCGGATCACCTGCTGCGGGCACACCTGGTAACACTGGCAGAAGAGGAATTTGTGCTGGTGGTGACCCTGCATCATATCGCCGCTGATGGCTGGTCTTTAGGCATTATTGTACACGAACTGGTAGCCGGCTATCTTTCTTTTACAGAACGCCGCGCTGCGGATCTGGAGCCATTGCCGGTACAGTACGCGGATTACGCTATCTGGCAGCGTGACTATCTCTCCGGAGAAGTGCTGGATAAAAAAATGGGGTACTGGAAAAAACAGTTGGAAGGAGTGGCTATGCTGCAGTTGCCAACCGATTATAAACGGCCACCTGTACAGAGTATCCGTGGCGCGGGACGGGAGTTTAAACTGGATCCGCAACTCGCTGTTGCCATCAAAAAGTTGTCGCGGCAACAGGATACGACAATGTTCATGACGCTGTTGGCTGCGTTTAAAGTGCTGTTATACCGTTATAGCGGTCAAAACGACATCTGTGTGGGTAGTCCCATCGCTGGCAGAACGGAACGCGAAATAAAGGACCTCGCAGGCTTTTTTATTAATACGCTGGCTTTACGCAGCCAGCTGTCGGATGACATTCCCTTTACAGATTTCCTGCAACAGGTAAAGGAAACAACGTTAGCAGCATACGAGCATCAGGATGTACCTTTCGAAAAAGTAGTGGAGGCCGTGGTGAAAAACCGGGACATGAGCAGCACACCGGTATTCCAGGTGATGTTTGCCTTGCAGAATATCCCCGATGCCACCGACCTTGCATTGGGAGAGGTGCAGCTTTTTACGGAAGAAATAAAACACGATACGGCTAAACTGGACCTCACGTTAAATCTCCGGGAAGGACCGGAGGGGTTAACCGGTATCATAGAATATTGCGTGGATGTATTCAGTGCCGCCACCATTGAGCGGATGATTGCCAACTACGAACAGTTGTTACAGGCGATTGTAAAGGCGCCCTCCACATCCATTAATAGCCTGCCTGTGATTAGTCGGGCAGAAGAACGGTTGCTGCTGGACGTTTTCAATGCTACTGCGACTCCTTATCCTGCGGAAAAAACGGTGCTGGAATTATTCGAAGCGCAGGTGAAAAGTACGCCTGCTGCCATCGCTGTGAGCTATGCCGGCGAACAGCTTAGCTACCAGGAACTGGATGACCGGTCCAACCAGGTAGCCCATTATTTGAGAGATCGGAGTATGAGGCAGGGGAACTATATTGGCCTGCTATCTTACCGCGGTCTGGAAATGATCGTGGCAATATGGGGAATTCTGAAAAGCGGGAATGCGTACGTGCCTATTCATATTGATTACCCTTCAGAGCGGGTAAAAGCCATATTGGAGGATGCCGGTGTGAATCATTTGCTGTATACAGACGCTAAGTTATTTGCCGCGCTGGAATTACCGGAGGGCATGGGGCTGCATATAGCCGGGGCGTTGTCTTATGAGTCGGATGCGCTTGCGGTAAATATCAGTAGTGAAGCCGTGGTATACGTAATGTACACCTCCGGATCTACCGGTAAACCCAAAGGCATTGCAGTGAACCACCGCAATATTGTAAAGCTGGTATATGAGCCGGGGCCTATTGCTATTGTGCCGGAAGATAAAGTATTGCAATGGTCCAACTACGCTTTTGATGGCTCCACTTACGATATTTATGGCGCGCTGCTGAAAGGTGCCGCCCTGTACCTGATTCCCGATGCCGCAGCATCTGATGTGTACGAGCTGGCCGCTATGATGGAACGGGAACAGATCTCCTTCTGTTTTATGACTACTGCGTTGTTCAACAATTTTACCGATAACAGGTTGAGTGGATTACAATCCCTGCGGAAGCTGTTGTTTGGTGGTGAACTGGTATCGGTACCACACGTAGATCGTGCGTTGTCTTCGTTGGGACCCAACAGGATCGTGCATATGTATGGCCCCACTGAAACAACCGTATATGCTACGGCTTACCCGATCAATGAAACGGCAGGAAAGCGTACGATTCCCATAGGTGCGCCATTAGCCAACACACAGTTGCTGGTATTGGATCATAACGTAAGACCGGTACCGGTGGGTGTAAACGGGGAATTGTATGTAGGCGGTGATGGTGTTGCCATAGGATATATCAATAACGCAAGCCTTACCGTTGAAAAATTTATTACGCTGGAAGGCCACCCGGGTCGTTGGTATAAAACCGGTGACGTGGTTAACTGGCAGGCAGACGGCACTATTGTGTATGTAGGTCGTATCGATGACCAGGTGAAGGTACGTGGTTACCGTATTGAGCTGGGTGAAATAGAGAGTGTGCTGCAGGAATGCCAGTGGGTCAGCCAGGTAGTGGTAGTGGTGAAAAAAGAAGACAATAGCCACTATAATAAACTGGTGGGATATATAGTTCCCGAAGGACCATTTGAGAGAGAAAAAATTATTGCTTATCTCAAGGAAAGACTACCTGATTACATGGTGCCTTCTTTGCTCATGGAGTTGAAAGAACTGCCGCTGAATGTAAATGGGAAAGTAGATAAGAAAGCTTTGCCGGCTCCCGATGCCACCGCGTTGACGCAACAGTTGTATGTGGCGCCCGGAAATGCGATAGAACACACCTTGGCGGGCATCTGGCAAGACTTGCTGGGAGTAGCACGTGTAGGGATATACGATAACTTTTTTGAACTGGGCGGCGATTCTATTATTACGATACAGGTGGTTAGCCGGGTAAGACGCGCAGGATATGTGCTGCAACCCCGGGACCTGTTTGTGCATCAAACCATTGAACGGCTAGGTACCCTGCTATTGGGACGTAGCGATAATGCTGCCATCGGCGAGCAAGGTATACTGTCCGGAGAAAGCGGATTACTGCCGGTACAACAATGGTATTTTGATCTGGTGGACGGAGATACATCCGCACATTTTAACCAGAGCGTATTACTTGGAATAGATAAAAGTGTAACAGCAGATACGTTGGCAATAGCCATCAGAAAGCTGGTACAATACCATGACGCACTACGTTTTACATTCCGTAACACCAATTCCTGTTGGACCCAGGAATATGGTACGGCCAGTGGTGAACTGGAAACTGTGGACCTGCAGCAAACTGCTGCAGAAGAGCTGTCTGCCCGGATCACTGCTGCCGGCACGGAATTTCAGCGAAGTCTGGATATCGGTAAAGGCTGCGTGATCCAAGCGGTATTGATGTTAACACCCGCTGCTGAAACTAATAACCGTTTATTACTGGTGGTGCACCACCTGGTGGTAGACGGTGTATCCTGGCGTATCCTGCTGGAGGATCTGCAATTATTGTTAAAAGAGGATCCCCACAAAGAAGTAACAGAAGTATTAGGCGCGAAGAGCGGCTCTTACCGTCAGTGGTATAATGCGCTGACTGCGTATAGCCGGCGCCGTAGTTTACCGGAACAACGGGGATACTGGCAAAAGGTAGCCACCGGTTATGCGCCGCTCCGGGTCGATAAAAACTATACCGGGAGGATCACCATGGTGGATATGGGACACCATACCGCTGTATTGGAATCCGCACAAACGAAAAGTTTACTGCAGGAAGCGTCGAAGGCATATCACACTGAAATAAACGATCTGCTGCTGACAGCACTCGCACTTACTTTGTCTGAATGGAATGGTCATCCTAAGGTGCTGATCGGACTGGAAGGGCACGGACGGGAAGCGTTAATGAAAGATATAGATACCAGTCGTACCGTAGGTTGGTTTACCAATCTTTACCCGGTATTGATGGAAGTACCGGTAGATGAAAAGGAAGGAGGAATGATCAGGTCTGTTAAGGAGCAATTACGTAAGGTCACAGATAAAGGGATAGGATATGGGGTGCTGAAATATATCAGCAAGGCAGATTATTTACAGGAAAAAGACCCATGGGATGTAGTGTTTAATTACCTGGGGCAGCTGGATAACAGCGTTAGCCGGGCAGGAGTTTTAACCGGTACTGCTGAATCACCCGGATTGCCTATGGGGGATGATTTTCCAGTACATGATAAAATTTCCGTTAACAGCATGGTGGAAGGTGGAGAGTTGGTGTTTAACTGGACTTTCAGTCGTAAGCATTTTGATACCGCTACGATAGAAAGACTGGCAGCCGGCTGTTTGTCTCATCTCGAAAAATTAATCGCGCATTGTATATCGCAGCGGGTACCTGTTTACACCCCTTCGGATTATGGTTTGGGCGCAGAGGTTTCTAATGAGGCACTGGAAAGGTTTTTGGCTGCTCCTTACAAAGGCGCACCAAGACGTGACCAGTTAGCCGGTTTATGCCGGTTGAGCGGATTGCAGGAAGGCATGTTGTTCCTGGGATTATACAATGAGCAGTCAGGTACCTATGTAGAACAAATGAATTGTGAACTGGCGCATTTACAACCAGCCGCTTTTAAGCAGGCCTGGCAAAATTTATTGCTTCGCCATAGCATTTTAAGAAGTGCTTTTTATGTAGATGAATTTAGTATACCGGTACAATGTATCTATAAAGAGGTGGAATTACCTGCATTGGAGCTGGACTACCGGGGATTGAGTCCCGCAGAACAGGAACAGGCATTTCGTGAATTTGAGCAGGCGGACCTGCGTCAGGGCTTCGATTTTAAAACAGCGCCGCTGATGCGGATCAGTTTAATCCGGTTGGCGGAAGACCGCTACCGGTTATTGTGGACCGTGCATCACATCCTGTTGGATGGATGGTCTCAGCCGATATTGATTGGGGAATTGCTGGAGAATTATGAAGCGTTGCTGGCAGGAAAAGTGTTACCGGAAGTAACAGAGGACCGTTATGAAGATTATATCCATTACCTGGGGCGCCAGGACAAAGAAGAAGCAGCCTCCTACTGGCAGGCATATCTGAAGGAAATGGAAGATGGTTGCCTGTTGCCATTTGTAGACGCTACTGCTGCACGTACAAAAGGCGTTGGTGTTTATAAAGAAGAGAAGATCAGGTTAGATGCTACCCTCACTGAAAAGATAAATGCCTATGCGCAGCAAGCGCATATCACTCCGAATACACTGATGCAGGGTATCTGGAGTTACCTGTTGTCTGTTTATACCGGCCGCAATGACGTGGCTTTTGGTGTAACTGTTTCCGGGCGGCCGGAAGATCTGGCAGGTGTGGAACAACGTGTTGGGTTATATATCAATACATTGCCACTGTATGCCAGAGCAGATGGGGCGGAAGTAATTGCCGCGTGGCTGCGGCAACTGCAGGCAACACAGTTGCAAAGCAGGGAGTACCAGTATACTGCGCTGAATAGCATCCTGCAATGGACTCCTGTGGGCGGAGATTTGTTCGATACCTCTATTACATTCCAGAATTTTCCGGTGGGAGAAGTGGTGGCCTCCCGGGCCTGGCAACTGAAAGTGACGGAGGTGGAAGTACACCCCCATACCAATTATCCTTTAACCATTATCATTGGCATTGGTGCAGAAACAAGCCTGTTGTTCAGTTACAACAGTGATCTGCTGGACACGTTTTATGCAGAGAAAATTGCTGGTCATTTTAAACAGGCATTATTACAGATCATTCATAAAGAAGCGCTGCAGTTGCAGGACATTGACCTGCTTACAGCAGCAGAGCATGCACCCTTATTATCTTCCAACCGGGTAGCCTATCCAACCGATAAAACGTTTACAGACCTTTTTGCTGCGCAGGCAGCACACAGTCCAAATGCGCTGGCGGTGGTATTTGATAATACCAGGCTTAGTTACCGCGTGCTGGATGAAAAATCCAACCAGTTGGCCCATTACCTGCGTGAGCAGGGTGTGAAGGCGGGTTCATTGGTGCCGTTGTATGTAGAAAGATCAGCAGAGATGATGGTGGGAATATTAGGTATCCTCAAAGCGGGTGCTGCCTATGTACCTATCGATCCTGATTTTCCTGCGGACCGTATCTCTTTTATGCTGGAAGATACCCGTGCGGCAATAGTGGTGAGCAATAATGCCGGCAAGGCAAAACTGCCTGCAGGAATGACTGCCAGCGTTGTTACGCTGGACGGAGAGGAGGCTGCTATCAGCCGTTGCCCTATAGCCGCACTGACTGCTACATCTGCGCAGGAGGCGCCCTTGTATGTGATTTATACCTCTGGCAGTACCGGTAACCCCAAAGGGGTGGTCGTTACCCATCGCAACCTGGTGGATTACCTGTATGGGCTGAAAGCTGCGCTGCCGGTGGAAGAATGCCGTTCTTTCGGATTACTCTCCAGCATCGCTACGGATTTGGGGAATACGGTATTGTTTACGCCACTGATTTCAGGCGGAACGCTGCATGTGTTTTCTAAAGAAATGATCAGCGATGGAGAATTGTTAAACAATTATTTTTCTGTTCATCCAATAGATTGTATCAAAATTGTGGCCTCCCACTGGAAAGCGCTGTCTGCTTCCGGCAGATTGCTATTGCCGGAGAAACTGCTCATTTTCGGAGGAGAAGCATTGGAAACAACGGTGGTAAAAAGCATCCGTGCTTATGGCGCCAACTGTACCATCGTGAATCACTATGGGCCAACTGAAACGACTATAGGAAAATTACTGCATGTAGTGAATGATCCTGCAACGTATGGTCACCACATTCCCATTGGTAAACCTTTTTCCAATACCAGGGTATACGTATTGGATGCAGCCCGTAAGTTATGTCCGGTGGGTGTTCCAGGTGAATTATACATTGGTGGTGACGGAGTGGCAGCAGGTTATTTGAATAATGGCATTTTAACAGAGAGCCGCTTTGTTACAGACCCTTTTGCAGGAACGGCTACATCAAAATTATACCGTACCGGCGACGTGGTAAAGATCCTGCCGGATGGCAACATCCTGTTTGCCGGCCGTGTAGATGACCAGGTGAAGATCCGTGGTTACCGCGTGGAGCTGGGAGAAGTAGAAAAGGCTTTACTGCAGCTGGATGCGGTGCATCAGGCCGTGGTGATAGCGCGTGGAGAAGACAGCGGCAGCAGGCGATTGATCGGTTATGTGATAACAGCAGATAGTCAGATAGATACTACGGCTATCATCACCGGTATGAAAAAACATTTACCGGAATACATGATTCCTTCGGCATTGGTGGTATTGGACAAGTTTCCTTTACTGGCCAATGGTAAAGTAGATAAAAAGTCTTTGCCTGATCCTGACAGAGACAGTCTGGGTGCAGCTTCAGTAGCTCCGGTTACACCAACGGAACTGGTACTGGCCACCATCTGGTCATCATTACTGGAGCTGGAGGAGGTAGGTGTACACAATGATTTCTTTGCACTGGGAGGTCACTCGCTGTTAGCCATCCGCGTGGTATCTGCCATCCGGAAAAAACTGGGAGTAGAGATCAGCATAGGAGATGTATTTGATTATCCGACGATTTCTTCCTTATCCGGGAGAATTACCGGCAGCAGCGAAAAAAATATAACGCCTCCACTGGTGGCGGTGGAAAGGCCTGCACATATTCCGCTTTCGTATAGTCAGGAACGTTTGTGGTTTATAGATCAGCTGGAAGGAAGCATACATTATCATACGCCGCATATCCTGCATTTGAAGGGGAGCGTCAACAAAGTAGCCCTGGAACAGGCATTGCAGCTTATTATCAACCGGCACGAAATATTACGTACCGTCATCGTGCAACAGGATGGAATGGCCTGGCAGCAGGTATTGGATAAAGATCGCTGGAAGCTGACCATTGTGGAGAACCTGCGCTTTGGCCCTGGAACAAAAGCATGCAGGGATTACATAAAATCACTCATTGATGTTCCTTTTGATCTGAAACAGGATCATATGTTGCGCGCGCATTTGCTGGTATTTGGTGAAACAGACCATGTACTGGTACTTAACCTGCACCATATTGCTTCTGATGGCTGGTCTACCGGTATACTGGTGAGTGAGTTGGAAGAAGGATATGCTGCTTTTGTGGAAGAAAGGACGGCACATTTGCCTGTCTTACCCGTGCAGTATGCAGATTACGCCATCTGGCAGCGGAAGCACCTGAGTGGAGAAGTGCTGCAGCGGAAAACAGATTACTGGAAAGAAAAGCTTACCGGCGTAGATACGCTACAGTTACCAACAGACTATATGCGGGCCGCCGTGCAGAGTGTGCGCGGCAGTACCTGCGAATTTGAGCTGGATAGGGAGTTGTCAGACCGTTTGCAGGCGCTGTCACAACAAGAGGGTGTTACCTTGTTTATGACTTTGCTGGCAGCATTCAATGTATTGCTGAACCGTTACAGCGGTACGGAAGATATTTGTGTAGGCAGTCCGATAGCAGGCAGAACACAACAGGAAGTGGAAGGATTGATAGGTTTCTTCATTAACACATTAGCGTTGCGCACAGATCTGCATGATGATCCTTCTTTTATATCGTTGTTGCAGCAGGTGAAACAAACCACACTGAGTGCTTATGAGCACCAGGAGGTACCTTATGAAAAAATTGTAGAACTGGTAGTGAAGGAGCGTGATATGAGCCGGCATCCTTTGTTCCAGGTAATGTTTGTATTGCAGAATGTACCGGAAGCAGCTTCACTGGAAATGGGCGCATTACAACTGTCTCAGCTGGACACGGAAGAAGTAGCTGCGAAGTTTGACCTGACAGTGTACCTGCAGGAAGGACCCAATGGCTTGAATGGATTTGTAGTGTATTGTGCCGACTTATTTACAGCCGGAACGATAGACCGGATGATGCTTCATTTTAAGCAATTGCTTCAGGCGATAGTGGATTCTCCTGCTGCAAAGATCAGCGAATTACAGTTGTTGACGCCTGAGGAACAGGTACAATTACTGGGGGCATTTAATGCCACTGCCAGTGCTTATCCACAGGATAAAACAATTGCAGCGCTGTTTTCCGAACAGGCCATGCTTTCACCTGCCGCGGTGGCCCTTGTGTTTTCAGCACAAAGTTTAACTTACCAGGAGCTGGATGAACGTTCCAATCAGCTGGCGCATTATCTGCGGCGCAAAGGCGTAAAAGCGGAAACAATGGTGCCTGTTTGCATGGACCGGTCATTGGAATTAATCGTTGGAATACTGGGTATTCTGAAAGCGGGTGGTGCATATGTGCCTATTGATACCGCATATCCTGCCGATCGTATTGCCTATATGCTTACTGATACGGAAGCCCATATTATTGTCGGCAACACCG
>NZ_JBFTSK010000054.1:0-55157 GCF_056399985.1 Chitinophaga sp. 01L420 | reverse complement strand
GGTATCGGCGGCATAGAAGCAGGTATCCAGGTGTAAGTGAATCCGGAGACTGTCGGCCGTAGCCAACGATCTTTTATAAGGCGTAATATAGATTTTATTCAAACCGGAATCTTTCAGCAACCGGTATAGTGCCCCTGCTCTTTCCTGACCGGCTATCGTTAAAGTAGAATCCGGGCCGGGGTTCTTTTCTGCATGCCTGATCACATAAAATGTACCGGTTAAAAAGGTCGTATCTTCTGATACCAACACGGGCTGCCGGGCAGGTCTTCCGGGCTTACAGGCCACAAAGAGCAAGAGGGAAAATAAGATTGGCAGTATGCGCATAGAGCGGATTTAGAGCAGATGACCGCAGTACGTCCATCCAAAAGTTACGGCAATTTATGATTAAACCGTTACATTTATTCCCCAACAAAATAATGAACCGATATGAGAAAATGGGTATTACCCGCCATTATTTTTTTATCAGCCAACCGCATCTATGCCCAACAGGCAGGCCCGCTTACTGTAGAAAAGATTATGCGCGATCCTAAATGGATAGGAACTTCTCCTGATAATGTCTTCTGGGGCACTGACAATCAGACCGTCTATTTCAGCTGGAATCCCGATAAAAATCTGACTGACTCCCTTTACTACACCGGTATTAAAAACAATACTCCCCGCAAAACGGCTGCAGATGAGCGCGCACTCATCACCTCCCGGTCAGGTGGCACTTACAATACCGATAAAACATTACTAACATATAGCTATGAGGGGGATATTTATTTACTGGAGATAAAAACCGGTAAGACCACCCGTATCACCAATACCACCGCCACTTCTCTCAATCCGGCATTCAGCTTTGGTGGTAAACAGGTGGTATTTCAGCAAAACCGTGACCTGTATGCCTGGGATCGTGCATCTGGCCTCATCAGCCAGCTGACCAGCTTTGACACCGGCAGCAAGCCTGTTGAAAAAGAAGAGAGCCAGAAAGGCAACGCAGAAGAGAAATTCCTGAAAGCCCAGCAACTGGAGCTGATGGAGGTAGTTCGTGATAAGAAAGCCCGCAAAGACGCGGCTACTGCCTTTAATAAAGCGCATGAAAACAAAACATTAAAGCACCTGTACCTGCAGGGCAAAAGATTAATGAACCTGCAAATCAGTCCTGATGGCCGTTTCATTACCTACAGCCTGTTCAACGCTCCTGCCGATGCCCACAATACCATTGTACCGGAATTTGTAACAGCTTCCGGCTATACAACGGATATCCCTTCCCGCGATAAGGTAGGCGCACCACAGGGCACTTTCGAAAGCTATGTATACGACCGGCAGCGCGACACCGTGCTTCCTGTTAAAACAACCGACCTGCCTGGGATCAAAGACCTCCCGGACTACGTAAAAGACTATACGAAAAAAGACACACCCCATGTAAGAGACGTGGTGATTAATGGTCCTTATTGGTCAGACCAGGGCACTCATGCCATAGCAGATATCCGTTCACTGGATAACAAAGACCGTTGGATCGTATTGCTCGATGCAGCTACCGGTACCTTGAAAACACTGAACCGCCAACGTGATGAAGCCTGGGTGGCTGGTCCCGGTATTGGCTGGACCATGGGTGGCGCCAACATTGGCTGGATAGATGAAAATACCTGTTGGTTTCAATCTGAAGCCACCGGCTATTCTCATCTGTATACCAGCAACGTAAATAATGGAACGGTTACCCCACTGACCAGTGGTAATTATGAAGTACAGGATGCACAACTATCTCCCGATAAAAAATATTTTTATCTCAGCACCAACGAAGTACATCCGGGAGAAAAACAGTTTTATCGTATAGGCATTTCCGGTGGCAAAGCCGAAAGGATTACCACCTTACCTGGCGCTAATGAAGTAAGTGTTTCCCCTGATGGTAAATGGCTGGCCTTCCGTTATTCTTATTCCAATAAGCCCTGGGAGCTGTATCTGCAGCCTAATACGCCGGGAGCAAAGGCGGTGCAGGTTACTAACCTGGCACAATCGGACGAGTTTAAAACATACCACTGGCGTGATCCGCAGGTTGTCACTTTTACGGCACGCGACCAACAGCCGGTATATGCCCGGTTATATACACCGGACCCGGCCAAAAATAACGGGGCTGCTGTCATCTTTGTGCATGGGGCAGGTTACCTGCAGAATGCACATAAATGGTGGAGCAGTTATTTCCGGGAGTATATGTTTCATAACCTGCTAACGGATAAAGGCTATACGGTGCTTGACCTGGATTACCGTGGCAGTGCGGGTTACGGCCGCAACTGGCGCACCGGTATTTATCGTTATATGGGAGGAAAGGATCTTGATGATGAAGTAGATGGTGCAAAATATTTGGCCGAAAAATTGCAGGTGGACGCGCAGCGCATCGGTATTTATGGCGGCAGTTATGGTGGCTTCATGACATTGATGGCCATGTTTACGAAGCCTGGCGTGTTTGCTGCCGGAGCAGCTTTACGCTCCGTAACTGATTGGGCACATTACAATCACGGCTATACCAGCAATATACTGAATGAACCATTTACAGATAGTATTGCTTACCGCCGCTCCTCTCCCATCTATTATGCAGATGGACTGAAAGGTAAATTGCTGATGTGTCATGGAATGATAGATACCAATGTGCACTTCCAGGACATCGTACGTTTATCACAACGTTTGATTGAATTAGGAAAAAATAACTGGGAGCTGGCAGTTTTTCCGGTAGAAGATCACGGATTTACTACGCCCAGTAGCTGGACAGATGAATATAAAAGAATACTTTTGTTGTTCGAGAGTACGCTCTTGAAATAATGGAGCATTTTAAATTTTTTTATTTAGTCACTAAATAAAAAAAATACAAAAGGGGAATACAGTGAATGATGTCAGGTGAATGTTAAGATATCTTAATTTTCATCGGAATCGTTTCTGTATTCCCTTTTTCATTTTACATTCGGACCACGTAGAATGCCATGCTGACCATATCTTTAACTTAAACAATATTCACATTTTCTGATGTGATTTTAACAATTAATGCGATATTGCAATGATAAACCTTAGCACAAATCCAAAAACCTTATGTGTGGAATAGTAGCTTATATCGGGCAGAGAGAAGCCTACCCGGTAGTATTGAAAGGCCTTAAAAGACTGGAATACCGCGGATACGACAGCGCGGGTGTAGCCCTGATCAACAATGGGTTGCAGGTATACAAAAGAAAAGACAAAGTGGCTGCCCTGGAAGAATTCGTGGCAGGTAAAGACATGCGGAGTCATATTGCCATCGGGCATACCCGTTGGGCAACACATGGCGAACCCTGTGACCGCAATGCACATCCTCACCTATCAGGTGATGGCAAACTGGCCATGATCCATAATGGCATCATTGAAAACTATATTCAGCTGAAACAGGAACTGGTAAAACAGGGCCATACGTTTAAGAGCGATACCGACACAGAAGTACTGCTGCACTTCATTGAGGAAATCAAAAAACAAAATCAGTGCTCGCTGGAAGAAGCACTGCGCATCGCGTTAAAACGCGTGGTAGGCGCTTACGTGATTGTACTGATAGATGAAGATAATCCGGATACCCTCATTGCTGCCCGCAAGGGAAGCCCGCTGGTAATAGGCGTGGGTAAAGGAGAACACTTCCTTGCATCAGATGCTTCTCCCATTGTTGAATACACGAAAGAAGTAGTGTATGTAAACGATTATGAAATAGCGATCATCAAAGCCGATGAACTGATCCTGAAAAATATTTCCAATGAAAGACAAACACCTTACATACAGAAGCTGGACATAGAGTTGGCTGCTATTGAAAAAGGTGGCTATGATCATTTCATGCTGAAGGAAATATTTGAACAGCCACAAACTATTTTCGATAGCTTACGTGGTCGTTTGGATGCCAAACATGGTACACTTACCATGGGTGGTATGCGGGAGTATGCTGATATCCTGAGCAATGCCAAACGCATTATCATTGTTGCATGTGGTACCTCCTGGCATGCAGGGCTGGTAGCAGAATACATGATTGAGGAATTATGCCGTATTCCGGTTGAAGTAGAATATGCTTCTGAATTCCGTTACCGTAACCCGGTAGTAGGAGAAGGTGATGTAATCATTGCAGTATCCCAGTCCGGCGAAACAGCTGATACACTGGTAGCTATTGAAAGTGCCAAAGAAAAAGGCGCCATCATCCTCGGTGTTTGTAACGTGGTAGGTTCTTCTATTGCGCGGTTGTCGCATGCGGGTGCCTATACACATGCTGGTCCTGAAATTGGCGTTGCCAGCACCAAAGCATTTACCGCCCAGCTGGCAGTTCTTTGCCTCGTAGGCCTGAAACTGGCTGTTGACAAAGGTACCATCACCCCACAACGTTTTCAGCACCTGCTGGATGAACTGGACCAGGTTCCTGAAAAAGTAGCTACCGCGCTGAAACTCGATGATCAAATCAAAGAGGTGGCCGCCAAATATAAAGATGCACGCGACTTCCTTTACCTGGGCCGCGGATATAACTTCCCGGTAGCCCTCGAAGGAGCGCTCAAACTAAAGGAGATTTCCTACATACACGCAGAGGGTTATCCTGCTGCCGAAATGAAACATGGTCCCATTGCCCTGGTGGATGAACATCTGCCAGTAGTGATAGTCGCCACAAAAGACAGCTACTACGAAAAAGTAGTCTCCAACATCCAGGAAATTAAAGCCCGCAAAGGCAAGGTGATAGCAGTTGTAACAGAAGGTGACAACACCATTCCCCCAATGGCGGATGATGTAATTTTTGTACCTGCTGCAGATGAAATGGTAGCACCCATCATCTCTGTAATACCCTTACAGCTGCTCGCCTACCATATAGGCGTACTAAAAGGCCTGGACGTAGATAAGCCCAGGAATCTTGCAAAATCTGTTACAGTAGAATAAATAGCTTTTAGCCATTAGCTTTTATCTTTAAATAAATATAGCGGATATCAAATAACATAATCTTTGCTGCATTTACTAAAAGCTAAAAGCTAATGGCTAAAAGCTCCAAAGATGTATCCTCATGAACAATATCCAAAAAAGACCCCTCTCCGATCTGGGGTATAACTTTATTGAAACCACGTTACCGAAAGGCAAAGACGAATATTATCTCCGTAATGAACAATGGAGCAGACAAGATCAGTACAGGAAATTAACGGCATATGAAGTAGAGGCGCTGGTACGCAACGACAATACTTCTGACGACTGGAATATTATTTTTGTATCCAACGAATTTAATCCGCAACTGGTGCAGCACTGCCACTTTTTCGGCATGGTGCGTATCGGGAAACTGGAGCCATATTACCTGGAATTCCATAACCTGCGCATGCCGGTAGGCTTATATAACAGCACGATCTGCGCCTGCGATTTCGGGGATAACGTAGTGGTACATAACGTTAATTATCTCTCCCACTATATACTTGGTAATGAAGTCATCGTAGCCAACGTAAACGAAATGGCAACAACAGACTATGCCAAATTTGGTAATGGTATTCTGAAAGAAGGAGAGCAGGAAAGTGGCCGCATATGGATGGAATTGTGCAACGAAAACGGCGGCAGAAGTGTGATGCCATTTGATGGTATGCTCCCCGGAGATGCTTACCTGTGGACCCGCTACCGCGATGATGAACAATTACAACATCAGTTCAAACTGTTTACCGAAAAACAATTTGACAAAAGACGCGGCTACTATGGCATGGTGGGCGATCGTACCGTGATCAAGAATTGTAAAATGATCAAAGACGTTACCATTGGTACGGATGCTTACCTGAAAGGCGCCAACAAACTGAAAAATCTTACCATCAACAGTAACAGCGAAGCTTCTTCACAAATCGGAGAAGGCTGCGAAATGGTGAATGGCGTAGTAGGTTTCGGCTGCCGGGTGTTTTACGGCGTAAAAGCAGTGCGCTTTGTGATGGCCTCTCATTCGCAACTGAAATATGGCGCCCGTCTCATCAACTCCTACCTCGGTAACAATGCCACTATATCCTGCTGCGAAGTATTGAATTCACTGATCTTCCCTGCACATGAGCAGCACCATAACAACTCTTTCCTCTGTGCAGCACTGATCATGGGACAAAGTAATATGGCGGCAGGTGCTACCATTGGATCCAATCACAATTCCCGCGGAGCAGATGGTGAAATCATTGCCGGCAGAGGGTTCTGGCCCGGCCTCTGTGTGAGTCTGAAACATAACTCCCGCTTTGCCAGTTTCACGCTGATCTCCAAAGGCAATTACATGTCAGAACTGAACATCCCCATTCCGTTTAGCCTGGTGGTAAATGACGAACATGCTGACCGGCTGAAAGTAATGCCTGCCTACTGGTTCCTGTATAATATGTATGCTATTGCCAGAAACTCCTGGAAATATGTAGACCGTGATAAACGCACCGACAAAATTCAACACATTGAATACGATTACCTGGCACCTGATTCTGTAGAAGAATTATTCCAGGCACTGGCTATCATGGAAACCGCTACCGGTAAGGCCTGGTATGCGCTACCGGAAAATGCGTCCAGGAAAGAACTAACGGAAAAGGATATACGCAAAAAAGGCAAGGAACTACTTAAAAACAACCTGGAAGAAGTAGCTAAACTCACCATCCTCACCAAAGGTTTCGAAAACAGTTCCCGCGATGTGGAACTGCTGAAAGTGCATCGTGCCTATCCACTGTTCCAGGAGATGATTGTGCTATATGGCATCAAAAACATCCTGGCTGCCAACAAACCTTCTTTCCTGGCATTACAGGCGGCGGTAAAAACCGCTAAACGCGGCGACTGGCTCAATATAGGTGGACAGTTAATGAAGGCGGAAACGGTAGCTCTCCTTAAAACAAAAATTAAAAAGAACAAGATCAGTGGTTGGCCTCAACTACATACGGCATACGAAGAAATAGGAAATGAATATGCAGCAGATAAACTTCAACATGCAGTGGCCTGTTTACTCGAAATCAAAGAAGTAGCCCTGAAAAATATGACCACCGCTGATCTGGCACAATGGATGAACGACTCCGCCGCGACCATGGAATGGATCACGGCACAGATAAAACGCTCCAGGGAAAAAGATTATAAAAATCCGTTCCGTCAGCTGGCATATGAAAGCGAAAAAGAAATGAATGCCGTAATAGGTAGCCTGGAAGATAATAGCTTTATTAAACAGACAATTTCCGATCTTGCTGACTATAAAACAAAGGTTAACCAAATTATAGCCGAATGGGAACTGTAGAAAAAATAAGATGCAGCTGGTCCACCAAAGACAAATTATACCAGGACTACCACGATGAAGAATGGGGTACTCCTAATCATGATGATCAGCATCTTTTTGAAATGCTCTGCCTGGAAGGCGCACAGGCCGGCCTGAGCTGGTATACCGTGCTGACAAAAAGAGAAAACTACCGCAAAGCATTCGATAAATGGGACGCCAAAAAAATAATAAAGTATAACGAAAAAAAGGTGGAGCAACTAATGCTGAATGAAGGCATCATCCGCAACCGCCTGAAAATAAATTCCGTTATTACGAATGCCAAGGCTTTCCTTGCCGTGCAAAAAGAATTCGGCAGCTTCGACAAGTATATCTGGTCATTTGTAAACCACCAGCCCATTGTGAATCATTACAAAGGCATGTCAGGTGTTCCTGCGAAGACAGCTATCTCAGACGCCATGAGTAAAGATTTGCTGAAACGCGGATTTAAATTTGTGGGATCTACTATCTGTTATGCTTATATGCAGGCTACCGGAATGGTAGATGATCATCTGGAAGATTGCTGGAAGAAGCACAAGTCAAAAAAATAATTTCCGGTAAGCGGGCGTGTCTGCAACAAGATACCCCGCTTACTAGTTAATCAGTATTTCACTCAACCCCTGATTACTGATAAATGCATAATCGGTGAGTGTATTCAAAAAGAAATACAACTGCCTTTTTTCCTTGTCCGACAGCGGTATACCATTCTTCACAAGCGGGTCGGTAGTGGTGGTAGTCTTTACACCATGATCATAGAAGTCAAATACCTGGTAAATATCGAAGAAACGACCATCATGCATATAAGGAGCGCTTTTTAGGATATTGCGCAGGGAAGGCACCTTAAAACGAAGATTATCATCTGTATTACCTGTGATTTTCATTCTACCCACATCATTCAATGCCGGTAGGTAAGGCAACCCGTTACTCCGGTAGGTTAAATCCGTAAACAACGGTTCTTTATGACAGCCCGCGCATTTTTCCTGGAAAATGGTATACCCCGCCTTTTCTTCTTCCGTAAAAACAGCACCCGGTAGTTTCAACATCACGCTATCATACCTGGAACCGGCAGATACCATGGTGGCAACAAACTGCGTAAAAGCCTTGAACATGCGTTCACTGGTAATTTCTTCCGAGCCAAACGCCGCTTTAAACTTGCTGCGGTAGGCGGTATCGGCCTGCATTTTTTGTAACAGCTCCTTCAGGTCCACCGCCATTTCATTGTGGTCTGTCAGTGGCGTGAGTGGCTGTATTTCCAGGTGATTTACACCACCATCCCACATAAATGCTTTTTGCCAGATCATGTTAAACAGTACCGGAACGGAACGGTTTCCCTGTTGCCCACCTACACCATGCGCCAGCGCATGATCAAAATGACCAAAGGCGGCAAACTGCTGATGACAGAACCCGCAGGAAACGGTACTATCTTTTGAAAGGCGGAAATCATAAAACATAAACCGCCCCAGCGCCACGCCTGGTTTGGTGAGCGGATTACGGGAAAAATCATATACCGGCCGGGGAAAGTTGGGAGGCAGTTGCAACAGGTAAGGCTCCGGGCCGGCGGCACTATTCTTCCTGGTACCAGCCTGCACCAGTATCAGCAAAAGGCAGAAAGCCCCCACGATATATATTGCTTTACGCCTCAATCCTTAATAGTGTTGACATTAGTAATACCATTTACCTGGAACATGTGCTGGTAATTACCAGCTACCTGTCTTGCTTTCACACCTGGTGCCATGATCACCGCAATATTTTTAAAACTTACGGTATCTGGTAAAAACCATTTCTCCACATCGGCGCTCAGGTGAATGCAGGACCGATTGCCGGCAGCGATAGTAACGGTCTGTGGAAATGGAAGTGATACATATTTCAGTACCTGGTCTTTGGATTTATAGCCGCCTGCATGAAACAAGAATTCCTGGGTAGGTGAATTAATAGCGGTGGAATGTCCTTCTATCTGCGCCATAATATAGCCACTATTCCAGGTCCAGAACATGCCTGTTTCCACCGACAATGCGCCTGATTGTACGCCGCTCACATTACGGATGCTATCTACCCCGATCAGGAACCGGATGCGCTTATATTGCCCGGCGGGGACGCTATCCAACCGTATTGTTTTAGAAGTATCTAYAGCATCGTCTACCAGAAAATAAGCTGGCGGTAAAACTACCGTATCACCACTGACGGATTCTAATGAAAAATTACTGAGGAAATAACGGAAACGGCTGATCGTAAAAGGTTCTCCGGCAGCATTGGTATAAGTTATCTGATTTCTTACCAGAGGTTGCTGTCCCATCATATGTTTGATGGATAATTGCAGGGAAGAAGATGCCCGGCGGCTATCAGGAGATGTCTGCGCAAACAGGTTGTTTACCAGCAGGAAACAACAAGCATAGACAATAAAAATCCGCAAAACCATGGTGTCCTCTTTTGTGTAAGGAAGTTACATGTTTTTGCGGATTATGTATTAAAAAGAAATCAATTGATTAGATCCTCTTGTAGCCTTTCCAGCCGTACAGGAATACGATGACAAAGCAGAAAGTAGGGATGCCGTAAGAGACAGCCAGTGACTGCCATTCCGTTACAATACCCATTATATAAGGTACGGAAGCACCACCTACAATTGACATTACCTGGAACGAAGCACCACGTTTGGTATGTTTTCCCAGATCTTTTACCCCCAACGCAAAAATAGTGGGGAACATAATAGACATAAAGAAGAAAACAGCGATTAACGCATATACAGACGCCGCACCGCTACCAGTCATTACAAAAGCACATAATGCCACGTTAATAAATGCATATAGTGCCAGTAAGTGATTAGGAGCAATTTTACGCATCAGCGCTGTACCTACGAAGCGGCCACCCATGAATAACGCCATCCCTATTGCTAACAGGTAAGATGCTTTTTCAGTGGTAATACCATGCCAGTAAGCAGTTACATAGTTAATAAATAATGCGCCCACACCTACCTGTGCTGCAACATAAAAGAACTGCGCCACCACGCCCAGCACAAAATGCCGGTGAGCAAAAAGCGGGCGGGTATCTTCCATTACTTCTTTCCCTTCCTGCTCTGCTTCTTTAATTTCCGGTAAAGGTGTTTTATAGAAGAAAGCTGCAATCAGCAAAACAACGATACCAATTACGATATAGGTCAACTGCACAGTAGTCAGATCTCCTTTGCCGCTACCGAAAAATAATTTACCGCCAATGATAGGTCCCAGGAAAGAACCTAGGCCATTAAAGCACTGTGATAAATTTAAACGTTGCTCAGAAGTTTCTTTAGCACCCAATACCGTTACATAAGGATTGGCAGCCGTTTCCAGGCAAGCTAATCCACAGGCCAGTATAAATAATGCCAGCAAAAAGAAATCGAAATTAAGCGCACTGGCAGCCGGATAAAAGAGAAAGGCACCGATAGCATACAGCAACAAACCCAGGATAATTCCTTTCTTGTAGCCGAATTTGTTCATGAACATACCTGCCGGCAATGCCATGAGGAAGTAAGCGCCAAAATAGGCACCCTGTAATAATGTGGAACGCTTGGTCGTAATGTTCAATACTTCCTGGAAGTGCTTATTCAGCACGTCCAGCAAACCATAGGCCAGGCCCCATAAAAAAAACAGGCTGGTTACTAAAATAAACGGGAACAGGTAGCTACCCGGTTTAACGCCGGTATCTTTACTGCTGGTATAGGTGGAATTACTTACTGCGCCTCCGGCCATAACGAAGAATTTAATGTTTCAGGTGAATGTATATTGATAACGTGTATTGGCTCTTTATCCTTAGCTGATGGATCTGTCGAGATGCGTGTAACCGCCATCTACGTATACTATTTGTCCGGTTGTATGTGATGAACGTGGTGATAGCAGGAATACTGTAGTGTTAGCAATTTCCGCGGAGGTAGTCATTCTTTTTTCGAATGGAATTTTGGCGGTAATGGAAGCCAGTTTCTCCTGTGGATTTGGTAAAGAGTTGATCCATGTTTCATACAGTGGCGTCCACACTTCAGCAGGAATCACGGTATTGATGCGTATGGAGTATGGCAGCATTTCTACTGCCCATTCGCGGGTCAATGCATTAATCGCTCCTTTGGAAGCTGCATAACCGCTGGTGTTACCCTGTCCGGTGCTGGCTACTTTAGATCCGATATTTACAATGTTTCCTTTGGTAGCTTTCAGGTAAGGCAATGCAAAATGAGCCAGGTTGTAGTAGTGGGATAAATTATTCTGCAGTGACTGCATGAACTTTTCCGGGCTACCGCTTTCCAGGCCTACGCCATCATTGGCACCGGCATTGTTTACCAGGCCATCAATTTTACCATACGTGGCTACAGTTTCAGCGATCACTTTTTTACAGTCTTCCACTTTCCCAAGTTCTGCAGTAATAGCGAGTGCTTTACCGCCAGCGGCGATAATTTCGTTTACTGTTTTTTCGTTATCCGCCGTGCTTCTGCCGGCAATGACAGCAATGCCACCTTCTGCCGTGATCAGTTTGGATATTGCTTCTCCAATTCCTTTGGCGCCACCGGTAACAATAATCACTTTCTCCTGTAATCCTAAATCCATAGTATGTATGATATTATTTTTTATAGATGATAAAATGAGAGCGCGTTTCCTCCCATTATCTGGTTTTGTTCTGTTGTTGATAAGGTGCTGATAAAATGGGTAACAATTCCTTTTACCTCGTGGTATTCCGCTGCCAACAGGCACACGGGCCAGTCAGAACCATACAGCAATCTGTTGGCACCAAAAGCTTCGAGCGCCACTTCCAGGAATGGCCTGAAATGTGCCGGCTCCCACTGCTGCCAGTCGGCTTCTGTTACGAGACCACTCAGCTTGCAGTATACATGCGGCGACTGTGCAATGCGGCGCATATGTGCAGCCCATGTTGCCAGTTCACCGGCTTTTATATCCGGCTTGGCGAGATGATCTATGATCAGCGCCTGCTCCGGAAACTGCAACACAAATTCTTCTACTGCAGGTAACTGTTTCGGATATACGAGAATATCATAAGTAAACCGATGCTGCGATAACGCTTTGATACCACGGCAAAAATGTTCTCCCAGAATAAACCGGTTATCTTTTTCTCCCTGTACAATATGGCGGAAGCCTTTCAGCTTCGGATGTGCTGCATACTGTAACAGTTGTTCATTAATATTATCGGCGCGAAGGTCTATCCAGCCTACCACTCCTTTAATGATATCATGCTTTTCTGCGAGCGACAATAAAAAGGCGGTTTCATCTGCTGATTGATCTGCTTGTACGGCAACACAACCATGGACACCATTGTCTTCCAACACCGGCGCCAGATGTTCCGGTAAAAAATCCCGGCGGATCACCTGCATGGAATCATCTATCCAGGCGTCGCGGACAGGCTCATATTGCCAGAAATGTTGGTGTGCGTCAATAACCATGTAAAGATTGAATTGAGAATCACGAATTACAAATTACGAATTACGGATCTGTGCGGAGATATAAGCGACCTTCGCGTTTACTATCTCCGCACAGATCCGTAATTCGTAATTTGTAATTCGTGATTCATATCCTATAATGCAAAGATTTGATCCATAATAATCCACTTCTCTCCTTCTTTCGCTACCGGCAATGCCTGCTGGTATTTCCACATCAGCTGCTCCCATACCTGTACGGCAGGATTAGCGGCATCCATGGCATCTTTACGTTCAAAAGAGAAGGTATCGTCTACTTCCATGATCATAAACAGGCGGTTACCGGAACGGTAAATATCCATTACGGTAATACCACTGTCGGTGATACTCTTCTTAATTTCAGCAGATACGTTGCGGTGATACGCTTCATATTCGCTGATCATCTGCGGGTCATCTACCAGGTCCAGTGCCAGACAATATCTTTTCATAATTACTATTTATATGCTACGGCTGTTTGTTTGGAAGTACCCAGGCCATCGATACCCAGTTCAATTACATCACCCGCTTTGAGGAATACCTGTGGATTCATACCCAGGCCCACACCTGCCGGTGTACCGGTAGAAATGATATCTCCCGGGAGCAGGGTCATAAACTGGCTCAGATAAGATACTACAAATGGAACATTGAAAATGAAGTTAGACGTGTTACCATCCTGCATTTTCTGACCATTAACGGTCAGCCATAAACGAAGATTGTTTACATCTGCTATTTCATCTTTGGTAGCAAGCCATGGACCCAGGGGAGCAAACGTATCACAGCTTTTACCCTTCACCCACTGACCACCTCTTTCGATCTGGAAAGCTCTTTCGCTATAGTCGTTATGCAAACAGTAACCGGCTACATAATCCAACGCATCTTTTTCTTCTACATAGCTGGCTTTTTTGCCGATAACTACTACCAGTTCTACTTCCCAGTCAGTTTTCTGACTGTTGCGTGGAATCACCAGGTCATCATTCGGACCTACCAGTGCGGAAGTGCTTTTGAAAAATACGATAGGTTCTGCCGGAATAGCCGCATTGGTTTCCCGGGCATGATCAGCATAGTTAAGACCAATACAGATAATTTTGGATGGGCGCTGAAGAGGCGATCCCAAACGGGTACCGGCAGGCACCTGCGGGCATTCGCCGGCATGTGCGGAAAACCATTTGGACAGGCGGGCCAGTCCATCAGTGGCGAAGAATTTTTCTCCGAAATCTTCACCAAATGCACTTACGTCTAACATACCTGCATCTGTTACAACACCCGGTTTTTCTTCTCCCGGTAAACCAAACCTGATCAGTTTCATTTCAATATTTTTTTATTGTTAGTCTTACTTTATTTCTTTCAATGTTTTCACCTGCAATCTTCCGTTTTCCACATGCAGATCGATCACGGGTTCTGCTTTACCATCCGCTACAAAAGAGAAGTATACATGATCCACCTCTCCTGTTGGCTGGATCACTGCTTTAGATCCTTTTGGAACAGGCATATACATGCTCTTTCTGATCCCACCGTATTCTACATACAGCTCTACGCTGTCTGGTGATGCATCCCGTTTAATTTCTGCAATAAAATCTGCCAGGATTTTTCCCGACTGGAAATTCTTGCTGTACTTCTGCAGCATTTCACCACCTGCGGTTACTTTACCAAGCCCCATGGAATCTTCCATATAGCTCCAGATACGTTTATCAGGAGAAGCAAACCATAATATTTTCAGGTCGTTTTTTTCACTCACGGATGCGTGATAATAACGTGGCTGATGGTTCGCTTTCATCACCCCTACATAGCAACTGTTGGGTGCATCCCATAATACCTTATAGAGGTCTGCATCTGCGGCGTTGCTTAACAGGCTCTGTTCAAAGGTTTTTTCCTTTTCCTGACCATTTATTTTAAACTTAATGGTTACCTGCGCTGTATCTTTTTCACGGTCTTTAATCGTTACTGCTATTGTTCCTGCCGGTGTGGCTGGATGTACGGCTGCATCCGTTGTTGCGTTACCGTTAGCATTTTGATTCCCTGAATTACAAGCAGATAATACGGCTATTGCTATTGCCAGCCCTACTCGAAAATGTTGCATGATGTAAGTAAAAATTAATGAATGAATAACTTGAAAGATACGGGTAATCGTCCGCACTTTGAAACGGTCATTACATTAATTATTGAGCCTGATAAATCCACCATCAATCGGATAGTCGGTACCGGTAATAAATCCGGCCTCATCGGAACACAGGAATAAAGCCAGATGACCCACTTCCACCGGTTTCGCCATACGGCCAATCGGTTGTGTTTTGCTCAGCTTTTCAAACATTTCTGCTTCTTTGCCCGGATAGTTTTTAGCGATAAAACCATCTACAAACGGTGTATGCACCCTTGCCGGGGATACACAGTTGCAACGGATATTAGCGCCCAGGTAATCTTTTGCTACAGACAAGGTCATCGTCAGCACCGCGCCTTTACTCATAGAATAAGCCAGTCTATCCGGTATGCCCACACTGGAAGCAATAGATGCTACGTTGAGGATCACACCGCCACCCTGTGCTTTCATCTGTTTAATAACTGCATACATACAGTTATAAGTACCTTTTACATTTACCTGGTATACCCTGTCGAAGTCCTGTTCACCTGTATTTTCCAGGTTACCCACATGGGCAATACCTGCACAGTTTACCAGGATATCCAGTTTGCCAGCTGTTTTCACAATACCATCCATCACACCTATCACTGCGGCCTGGTCGGCTACGTTGCAGGCATGCACGGTCGCTTCACCACCTGCTGCTTTGATTTCTTCCGCCGTAGCTTTACCACCTTCCTCATTCAGCTCTATAATGTGCACCTGTGCACCCTGAGATCCAAATGTCTTCGCTATTGCCTGTCCTATACCGCTACCACCACCTGTGATAACTGCCACTTTATTATCTAATCTGAACAGTTCCATCATAAAAATTTTAAGGGTTCTAAAATACCTATTAATATAAGGTGATTGCAATTGTATTTTCACTGTATTTCATACTTTCTTGCCTAATTTTTGCAAAATTCAATAATTACGCAAGAATTTGGGCCTTTTTCCGGAATTTTAAGCCCATGAGAATATTCGGGATACTCACGCTCCTATGTGCCTTTTTAAGCCAGGCCAATGCACAAAAAATACCAGTTAATAAATACGGATTGGCTGTGCTCAGCACCCGGCAGCAATATGATCAACTGATAAAAGCCGACAGTAATCAACTGCTGGTGAACCTGGAACATTATATACCGGGCATTCAAAAAGACGTCCGGTATGCTACCACCAACAATTTCACCAAACAAAAGCTATATACCAAAACAGATATCTATATGCGGTTACCTGCCGCCAAAGCGCTGAAAGCCGTACAGGAAGTACTGCGTAAGAAAGGATATGGCCTGCTGATCTATGATGCCTACCGGCCTTATCACGTCACAGAAGCCATGTTTAAGATCGTTCCAAACGACCTGTACGCTGCCGACCCCAGGAAAGGATCGGGACATAACCGCGGCGTGGCGGTAGACCTGAGTATGGTAAACCTGAAAACAAATAAGCCCGTGGCCATGCCTACGGACTTCGATGACTTTACCTCAAAAGCACATCAGAACTATAACCCCGCAGATCCGGTGGTAGCAGCTAACCGCAAATTACTGCGGGATACAATGAATCGATTTGGCTTTAAAGGAAGTACCACAGAATGGTGGCATTATTATCTTCCTGATTATAAAAAATATCCGCTGATGGATATCTTCTTCTAAAACTACCGGATAACAACGGTATCTGTCCGGTTCGGAACACCCTCCCATTTAAGGTAGTAGATACCTGCATCGGGGGGAATAAATACATAAGTTTTGGATAGCGTCACCGTCATCGCCGGACAGACAGTACAGGCATTGAAAACCGATTCCGCTTTTATGGTAACAACGTTGCCCGTCTTTGACTCCACCATCTTATTAATAGAATAACAACTGCTGCCCAACGTGCAGGCCACATCAAAGAAAGCCCCATCCTGCCCGCGTATACCGGATGCAGAAGTACCCATATACCGCACACTCTTGATATTAGTTAGTTGATATTGTGAACAGCTGTCTCCCCCTTTTTTACAGGCAGGGAAGATCAGCAACACCAGGAAGAGTATAAGCACCGTTCTCATCAGCCGAAAGTATTATTATCAAGTAGAACGGGCTGTAGGGGTAAAAGTTACTGAGGGGAATATGAATTTAGTGTTACCCGGGTGAGCAACACTACCTTCCTATTCCCCCCTGCGATCTTTTTTCTAGTATATCTTATTCAATGCATCCACATAGGCGTGTACAGAAGCGTTCACAATGTCTGTGGATATGCCGAAGCCATAATAGGATTGTCCGTTATGTTTTACGCGCATATTCACTTTGCTCACATCATCACTACCTCCGCGCATAGACTGTATATTAAATTCATCCAGTTCAATATCATCCTTGATGATATTGTGGATAGCGTTGATAGTTGCATTTACCGGACCATTACCTGCGGCACTGGCTTCTCTTTCTTCGCCGTTGATGCGCAGCTTCACGGTAGCCATGGGGCGCAGCGGATCACCGCAAACCACCTGCAGTAATACTACCTTAATGGCGTTTTCTTCATATGTTTTGGCATCTCCATCGCCCATCAGTTCCAGCAGATCGGCATCACTGATTTCCTTTTTGGTATCGGCCATCAGCAGGAAGCGCTCATACACTTCGTCCACATTTACGCGTTCCAGGTTGTAGCCCAGTCGGGAAAGGTGATGTTTCAGCGCATGACGTCCGCTGCGGGCAGTCAGGATAATGGAGTTGGAATTGATCCCTACGTCTTCCGGATTCAGGATTTCGTAGTTTTCGCGGTGTTTCAGCACCCCATCCTGATGAATACCGGAGCTATGCGCAAATGCGTTACGGCCCACAATAGCTTTGTTGGGCTGCACCGGCATGTGCATCATCGTTTCTACCAGATTACTGATCTCGTAAATTCCTTTTGAATTGATCTGGGTATGATAGCCCAGCGCATGATGCGTTTTCAGGATCATCGCTACTTCTTCCAGGGAGGTGTTACCGGCACGTTCGCCGATACCGTTAATTGTACATTCTACCTGGCGGGCGCCATTGATTACGCCAGCAATGGTATTGGCTGTAGCCAGACCAAGGTCGTTATGGCAATGCACTGAGATAATCGCTTTATCGATATTGGATACGTGATCTACCAGGTATTTGATCTTAGCGCCATACTGATCCGGCAGGCAATAGCCATTGGTATCCGGAATGTTGACGGTGGTGGCACCTGCAGCAATAACGGCTTCGATCATGCGGGCCAGGTATTCGTTGTCTGCGCGGCCTGCATCTTCTGCATAAAATTCTATATCATCYGTAAACTTGCGGGCATACTTTACAGCAGCTACTGCACGCTCCAGGATCTCGTCACGGGTACTGTTGAATTTATATTTGATGTGCATATCGGAAGACCCGATACCGGTATGTATACGACCACGTTTTGCAAAACGTAATGCGTCAGCGGCTGCATCTATATCTTTGGTATTGGCACGGGTTAATGCACAAATAACCGGTTCTGTAACAGCTTTGGAAATTTCCACCACACTCTGAAAATCGCCGGGGCTGGAGATGGGGAAACCTGCTTCTATAATATCTACGCCTAATGCCTCAAGTTTCTTTGCTACTTCAATTTTTTCTACGGTAGTCAGCTGACAGCCGGGGACCTGTTCTCCATCACGCAAGGTGGTATCAAAGACGTATACACGATTTTTATCCATGATAAGTGTAATAATTTTATTGAATGATTAATTCAGATTCTCTAATACTTTGGCACCCATAGCGTCTGTACCCATCACGAAATCGTTCACAATATGTTTGTTAGCGATATCCATGGTCCTATAACCCTGTCTGAGTGTAGCTTCCACTGCTTTAATCACTCTTTGTGATTCTGTTTTCAGGCCAAAAGAAATATCCAGCATGAGGGCAGCAGATAAAATAGAGGCCAGCGGGTTGGCGATGCCTTTACCGGCAATATCATGTGCAGAGCCGTGAATAGGCTCGTAGAAACCGATGCTGTCGCCTATAGAGGCAGAAGCCAGCATACCCATAGAACCGGCTATCTGAGAAGCTTCGTCTGTGAGAATATCACCAAACAGGTTACCGGTAACGACTACATCAAAGCGTTTAGGATCTTTGATCAGCTGCATAGCGGCATTGTCGATAAACATATGTTCTGTTTCCACGTCCGGGTATTCTTTCGCAATTTCCTGTACCACTTCTCTCCAGAGACGGCTGGCTTCCAATACGTTTGCTTTATCCACGGAGCACAGCTTTTTGCGGCGGGAACGCGCTGCTTCATAAGCTTTGCGGGCAATACGTTCTACTTCATAGCGGTGATAAATCATCAGATCAGAAGCTGTATTGCGGTCAGCAGTTCTGATCTTTTCGCCAAAATATACATCACCGGTCAGCTCCCGGAAGAAGAGGATATCTGCACCACGCAATATTTCGGGCTTAATGCTGGATGCTTCCAGCAGTTCATCAAATAATTTTATCGGGCGAAGATTGGCGTACAATCCCAGTTCTTTCCTGATCTTCAGCAATCCCTGCTCTGGTCTTACTTTCAGTGTAGGATCGTTGTCATATTTAGCATGACCGATAGCTCCAAACAGGATCGCATCTGAATTTCTTGCTTTCTGCAATGTCTCTTCCGGTAGGGGATCCCCGGTAGCTTCAATCGCTACGTGTCCCATGATACCTTCTTCGAAGGTGAAAGTGTGATGATAGTTTTTTGCAATGGTCATCAGCACTTTCTGGCCCCATGCTGTCACTTCCTGTCCGATCCCATCGCCGGGTATTACTAGTATTTTCTTCTCAACGCCCATATAGCTTTTAGAATTTAGCTTTTAGCTTTTAGTCTTTAGCGGATACTCCGGTAAAGATTGTTAGAAATTAAATGGTCTTGTGGATTCGTATTGTTCAATTTCCTGACGGAGACTGAGCAGGTAATCAATATCATCGTAGCCGTTCAGCAGGCATGTTTTTTTATACTGATTGATATCAAAGCTTTCTTTTTCGCCGCTGCCCACGATTTTAATAAACTGGTTGTCGAGGTCTACTTCCAGTTCAGCGTTGGGATTGGCTTCTATGGCTTTAAAAATTTTATCCAGGAAGTCATCGGATACCTGTACCGGCAGAATGAAGTTATTGAGGGCGTTATTTTTGAAGATATCTGCAAAAAAACTACTCACTACTACCTTAAAACCTGCATCTGCAATGGCCCAGGCAGCGTGTTCACGGGAGGAACCACAACCGAAGTTTTTACCTGCTACCAGGATCTTACCACTGTAGAGAGGATTGTTCAGTACAAAGTCTGTTTTAGGTGTATTGTCGGCATTATAGCGCCAGTCACGAAACAGGTTTTCGCCAAAACCATCCCTGGTAGTAGCTTTCAGGAAGCGTGCCGGGATGATCTGATCTGTATCTATATTTTCGATGGGTACAGGTACCGCAGGTGAAACGAGGTGTTGAAATATTTTACTCATGATGAATTTTACTGTTTAAATTTTTGTGGCAGCTACACGTAAGCGAACATAGTCGGCATACAGATCTCCGTCTCTCATCAGCTTCGGGGCCAGCTCGTGCTGTACCTGCTGCAGAATAGCACCTTTATCCTTTTCCGGTACGCCGGCAAAAAAGTGACCACCAAACATCTCCAGCCAGTCGCTGATGCCCGTTTCCGGGTCTACCAGCTTGGATGGGCGATCAAAGAAGTGTACCCGGTCTATTCTAAATCCTGCCTTTTCCAGCAGGGTAATATATTCTGCGGGAGAAGGAAAATACCAGAATGGTTCGTAGGTATATCCCCGTTGTTGCATGGCTTTTTCCAGTGCAGTCAGAATACGCTGTACATTGCCTTTACCGCCCATTTCAATCACCAGTCTGCCGCCTTTTTTCAGGTGTGTATACATCCTTGCTATCGCCTTTTCTTTTTCACGTACCCAGTGCAGCGTTGCATTCGAGAAGATGCCATCAAACTGTTGTGGTAAGGCAAATGTAGTGGCATCCGCTACTGCAAAAGATACTTCCGGGTAATGAGCACTGGCGCTTTCTATCATCGCTGCAGAAGCATCTATGCCAGTAACGATCGTCCCTTTCTGCGCCAGTTGCGCCGTCAGTTCGCCGGTACCACAACCCAGGTCCAGTATGGCTTCTCCGGCCTGCGGCTGCAACCAGTCAATCAGGCTGTTACCATATTCAAACACGAAGGCATGTTTCTCTTTATATAAGTCTGCGTTCCATTGATCCATATAGCTTTTAGCTTTTAGCAGTTAGCTGTTAGTGTGTCTTCAACTGGTGTGTGACAGGCACGCCATGTTTCTTTGATACTGTCCGGAAAGCTTGTTAGCTAAAAGCTAATGGCTATCAGCTAATAGCTAATAGCTCTCTTACATCTGTTACCTTACCAGTAATCGCAGCAGCAGCAGCGGTAAGCGGACTTGCCAGGAAGGTGCGGGCATTGGGCCCCTGACGACCTTCGAAGTTACGGTTAGAGGTAGAGATGCAATACATGCCGGCAGGCACCTTGTCTTCGTTCATGGCCAGGCAGGCGGAGCAACCTGGTTCACGCAGCTGAAAGCCTGCTGCCGCAAAGATCTTATCGATCCCTTCTTCCTTAGCCTGTGCTTCTACCTGTTTAGACCCCGGTACAATCCATACCACCACATCATCTGCTTTATGTCTGCCTTTCACGAAATCTGCTACCAGGCGTAAATCTTCAATACGGGAATTGGTACAGCTGCCAATGAAAACATAGTCCACTTTTTTACCCAGCAGTTCTGCGCCGGGTTCCAGGTCCATATATTCCAGTGATTTTTTGAAAGAAGGTCTTTCTTTCTCCTCCAGTTGCTCCAGGGAAGGAATGTGGCGGGTAACGCCCATGCCCATACCCGGGTTGGTGCCATAGGTAATCTGTGGCTCTATGTCGGCGGCATCGAAGGTGAGTATCTTGTCAAATTCGGCGTCCTGATCGGAATACAACGTTTTCCAGAAGGCGAGGGACTGATCCCAGTCGGCTCCTTTAGGTGCAAATTCCCGGCCTTTGATATAATCGAAGGTGGTATCGTCCGGTGCAATCAATCCTCCACGCGCACCCATTTCTATGCTCATGTTGCAGATCGTCATGCGTGCTTCCATACTGAGACTCCGGATCGCTTCTCCTGCATATTCCACAAAGTAGCCGGTAGCTCCGGAAGCGGATATTTTAGAGATAATGTATAAAATGATGTCTTTAGAGAGTACGCCTTTGCCCAGCTGGCCGTTCACTTCGATCTTCATGCGCTTAGGCTTGTATTGCAGGATACACTGGGTAGCCAGTACCTGTTCTACTTCTGAGGTACCGATACCAAAAGCTACGGCGCCAAAAGCACCATGGGTGCTGGTATGGCTGTCGCCACATACGATGGTCATGCCTGGCAGGGTGATGCCCAGCTCAGGTCCTATCACGTGCACAATGCCCTGGAACCGGTGACCCAGACCATACAGTTCTACGCCGAATTCTGACGTATTCTTAGTCAGCATTTCCACCTGCTGGCGGCTTAATGTTTCCTTAATGGGCTGGTCCTGGTGTAGGGTAGGTACGTTGTGATCCGCTGTGGCCCTGGTTTTAGCGGGACGAAATACGGGGATACCACGTTTCCGTAGTCCGTCAAATGCCTGGGGGCTGGTTACCTCGTGAATAAAGTGCGTGTTGATATACACGGCATCGGGATGCCCCGGCTTACTCACCACGATGTGGCCATCCCAGATTTTATCAAATAACGTTTTTCCCATCCTTTTGCTTCCTTTTAGAATTGTTTATACCTTCAAATCTAACGGTCATTAATTAATTGCCATATCGTTAAATTTGCTTTAATTACAACCTTTAACAGCCCTAGATATACATTAATATATTGTTTATCAGTCATTTACAAGATTTTAATAACGATGCCCAACAGTCAAAGTGACGCCTTATTCATATTAATAAAAACACTAACCAAAGCGGAAAAGCGCAATTTTCAGCTGGCGTTCAATAAAAACAACACCAAGGAAGACGTACTATTCATCCAGCTTTTCACTACCCTGGACAAAATGAAGGAGTATGATGAGGAACAGATATTAAAGAAAATCACTGATATCAAGAAACAACAGCTGTCTAACGTAAAAGCACATCTTTACAAACACCTATTGTCCAGTTTGCGGCAGTTATATAAACAAAAAGACCCACTCATCGACCTCCGGGAACAACTGGATCATGCCCGGGTACTTTACAACAAAGGGTTATACAACCAGAGTCTGAAAATACTGGCCAAAGCCAAAACAATGGCACTGGAGCAGGAAGAGGTGATGCTGACATATGAAATCGTGGAGTTTGAAAAACTGATTGAGTCCCGCCACATCACCCGCAGCCTGGAAAACCGCGCGGAGGTGCTCAGCGCAGAATCAAGACAGATAGAGCAACAGCTCACCAACATCAGCCGCCTTTCCACCCTTTCCCTGCGTATGTATGGCTTGTACCTGAAACTGGGACATGCCCGAAATGAACGCGATGGTGAAATGGTGAAGTCATTTTTCGAAAGTCAGCTGCCGGCGTTACAACACGCTCATATGAGCTTCTACGAGAAAGTGTATATGTACCAGGCTTCCAGCTGGTATTACTATATTCTGCAGGACTTTGTGATGTATTACCGTTACACCCAGAAATGGGTGGACCTGTTCCGCAAATATCCTTCCCTGCAGCAAACGGACATGGACCTGTACATCAAAGCGCAGCATAACCTGCTAACCGCACATTTCTACACATCCAATTCTGAAAAGTTCAAGTCAGCCCTGCAGGACCTGGAAGATTTTATTCAGGCAAACCAGGACAACTTTCACGAAAACACACGCACCTCTGCTTTTGTATATTTATATACAGCCAAAATAAACCGCTACTTCCTGGAAGGCACATTCAGTCAGGGTTTGGCCATGGTACCGGAACTGGAAACCGAGATCAGTAACCATACACTGAAAATAGATCAGCACCGGGTGTTGGTATTCTATTATAAGATAGCCTGTTTGTACTTTGGTAGCGGAGATAACAGTAAAGCCATTGTCTATCTCAATAAAATCATTAACCTGAAAATTGGTAACCTGCGGGCAGATATACAATGCTTTGCCCGCATCCTGCACCTGATTGCACATTATGAACTGGAGAATTACAGCCTGGTAGAATACCTGATTAAATCCGTGTATCATTTCATTTCCAAACATAAAGATCTTGGGCTGGTGATGGAAGAAATTATGAAGTTTTTACGCCGGTATATTTATGCCAATCCAAAAGCATTGCGTAATGCATTCGTAGACCTGAAACAAAGGCTGGAACAGATTTCGCAGGACCCTTACGAACGCCGTTCCTTTCTTTACCTGGATATTATTTCCTGGCTGGAAAGTAAAATTGAAAGTATCCCGGTACAGGAAGTAATTCACCGCAAATTTGTGAATAAAGAGAAACGGATATAGATACTTTTTTCTCGGAGGGAAAATCTATATTAGCGGACATAAATCTATGATCATATGTCCGTTGAAAAAGAATACCATTTTGTTGCCATCTCCGGCAGTCTCCGTAAAGGTTCCTATAACACCATGGCGCTGAAAGCGCTGCAGCAGCATGCTCCTTCTCATATTAAAATTGAGCAGCTGCATTTCGATAATATCCCTTTTTATAATGCGGATCTGCATACAGAACAATTACCGGAAGAAGTGGTGCCGCTGGTAAAAAAGATTAAAGATTCAGATGGAGTGATCATTGTTTCTCCGGAATATAACTACTCTATTCCCGGTGCGCTGAAAAACTTCATAGACGTGGTGTCCAGGCATCCTGACAAACCGTTCAGTGAAAAAGCGGTGGCTATTATGGGTGCATCGCAGGGGCAGATAGGTACAGCCAGGATGCAATATCATTTACGGCAGGTGATGGTATTTTTGAATGCTTATGTGATCAACAAGCCAGAGATCATGATTGGTCATGCACAAAACAAATTTGATGCATCCGGTAATCTCACCGATGAATTTATCGGTAAACAATTACCGTTGTTACTGGAATCGCTTGCAAAGTTGAGTGATAAAATGTCATCAGGAATTTAATTCTATATAAGGTTCATACTGACGATATTTTTTAAAGAATATAATGGCCGATGCTGTCTGTAACAAAAAGATAGCCGGCCATTCGTAATGTGGGAGGATCATGAATAATACAATGAAAGAAGTGAGCAGGGTATATCTTACATGTACTTCCGGATTCATCTTCGGAAAAAACAACATGGTGCGGAATAAGATGAGCAATGACAAAGCAGTGGCAAAAACAGTGACGAGGCCTATGGCCGATGTTTTCGTATAGGCGTTCACAGTAATCATAATCATCTCCGGTAAAAACATAATAACATATACACCTATAAGCCGCAGATAATGCGTGAATAATTTAATGGGGAGATTTTCCATGAAATTAAGATAGGTATCATCGAATGCACGGTGGTGTACCATCAGCTGCATATGTACCAGCACGCTGAGCATCACGCCTATCTGCAATCCACGCAGGTCGAAATATTCACCTTGCCGCATTACCAGGAACGTAAGCCACAATACGCCGGCAGAGAACAATTTAACACTGACAATGCGCTTCGGAAAATTGGAGAGTAGTTCGTACAGAAAAAACAATACGGGTGGTTTGGTGAAATGCCGGTTGATCCAGCGTTGCAGGTGACCGGTAAAAAAGATAATATCCGGCTGCGACAGTTTTCTTTCATATAACGCTAACGGCCATATGCAGTTGGCGATATTAAGGAGCAGGATCAGTGCAGCGGGTATGTAATAGTGCTGTTGTATGGCAAACAGGAAGGCAATACCTGCATATACCAGTACCGGCATATAGATAGCGGTATGCAGCAGGAACCAGATGCGTATACGGGCTGGTTTATGAATACTGCCCATGGTGGGGTAGAGAAAATCAAATCCCTGTATTTGAAATGTTTTCAGGATAAATCCGCTGCATTTCAATGCGTAGGCGGTCCACAGCAACAGTACAATGAAAAGGAAGGTATAATTGCCGAGGAAGCCCAGCATTAATCCTTTATGATAGGCTAAGAGGTTGGCGCCGTTAACGACGCCGAACAGGACATAAAACAATACCAGGAAAAATCCGGTATTCTGAATATAAAACCTTTGGGTAAATATTTTACTGAGTATCGCTGAAGTGGTACGCATATTAACTGAGCGTAATGTTTTTATGAGCAACTTTCAGTGTGCCCGTTACCGTTAATTCTTCCGCATCCAGTGGCTGGTGGGAAGTGATACAAAAAGAAACGCCTTTGGCGCTATACGTGCGGATCAGGTCATACAAGATGGCCAGCGCCCGGGTATCTATGGTGATTAATGGCTCGTCCAGCAGGATAAGGGCTGGGTTACCGGTGAAGGCCAGCAACAATGACAGCTTTTTGAGCATACCACTGGAGTAGGTGCTTACGGGGTTATTAACATAGATATCCACACCCAGGCTTTCACTGATTTCACGAATGTCGTCCCTATTACCTCCTTTGGTATTCAGGTACAGGTCCAGTAAGTCACGCCCGGTAAGGAAAGAGGGATATAGTGGCTCTGCTTCCCCGTAGTTGATCAAGCGGCGAAACTCCACCGGGTGTTCTCGGCTGCTCACATTACCCTGGAGTACTATTTCCCCTTTAAAAGGGATTAAACCCGCCATCACCTTCATGCAGGTGGTTTTGCCGGCCCCATTTTCGCCCTGCATCCAGTAGATGCCAGCAGACAGCTCCAGTCGGGCAATATCCAGGATGGGCACATCCTGGTAGTTCTTTTTAACAGCGCGAAAGGCAATAACCGGTTCGGACATACGTAATAGCTTAAAAATGTAAATATGAAAAATTAACGCATATATATACACTATGCAGGCGCTTTTTAACAAATATTTTTTTCGGAGCTTTTTTGGGGTTGAAGTTCATGCGGTTAGCGGCAACAGGGGAAAAAATGTCATATATGCCAGTATCTGAGCAGGTGCATTTCACATGCGAATGATATTACATATGCACTACCTCCTTATTCCGTGAAACATGCTATGCCACTATACTGCGAGAATGTTCATTATCTTTTTCCACACCTGTTGAAAACTTAAAAGTGACACCCATAACTGGATGCTTACATTTGTAATCCTGAGCGTATGGATTTTAGGATGCAAGAATGTTGAAATATGATTTGTGTGAGGAGAAGAGTGTAGATTTCAGTATGCTGACCCCAAACAGAAAAACCAAAAACCTTCGACAGTACCCATAAAATAATTAAGAATGAGTAACGAGAATGAAATTCTTTTAAAAGAGAACAAGGATCGTTTTGTGCTATTGCCGATCAAATACCCGAAGATTTGGGAGCAATACAAAAAGCACGAAGCAAGTTTCTGGACAGCGGAAGAAATAGATTTAAGCAGTGACCTTAAGGATTGGGCAGCACTGAATGATGGTGAACGTCATTTTATATCTCATGTACTGGCGTTTTTTGCTGCCAGCGATGGTATTGTAAATGAGAACCTGGCGGTAAACTTTATGAGTGAGGTACAGATCCCGGAAGCCCGTTGTTTTTACGGTTTCCAGATTATGATGGAAAACATCCACTCTGAAACATATGCTTTGCTGATTGACACCTATGTGAAAGATCCGGCAGAGAAAGATCGTTTGTTCCACGCTATTGACACCGTACCTGCTGTGAAAAAGAAAGCAGAATGGGCATTGCGCTGGATTGAGAACGGCAATTTTGCAGAGCGCCTGGTAGCCTTTGCAGCCGTAGAAGGTATTTTCTTCAGCGGTAGTTTCTGCTCTATTTTCTGGTTAAAGAAAAGAGGCCTGATGCCTGGTCTGACCTTCTCTAACGAGCTGATCAGCAGGGATGAAGGACTTCATTGCGAATTTGCCTGCCTGCTTTACAGCATGCTGGAAAATAAGCTGAGCGAAGAAGCTGTACATGGCATTATCCGTGACGCCGTAGCTTATGAAAAAGAATTTATTACAGAAGCCCTGCCGGTTGGGTTGATCGGTATGAACGCTGACCTGATGTCGCAATACATTGAGTTTGTTGCCGACAGATGGATCGGTGAACTGGGCTATAGCAAGATATTCAACGCGTCTAACCCATTTGATTTCATGGAAATGATTTCATTACAGGGCAAGACCAACTTCTTTGAAAAACGTGTGGGAGATTACCAGAAATCCGGCGTAATGGGTGGTACTAAAGAGTCACAGACATTCAGCCTGGAAGAAGATTTTTAGATAGCGTTTAGCTGTTAGCTTTTAGCTTTTATGTTAAATGCAGCGAACAAACACAATTTACTAACCTCCTTTGGCTAATAGCTAACTGCTAATAGCTAAAACCTAAATTCACAAACCCATGTTCGTAATCAAGAGAGATGGCAGGAAAGAAGCAGTGAAATTTGATAAGATCACTGCCCGTATTGAAAAACTATGCTACGGTTTCAATACAGAATATGTAGATGCAATAGATGTAGCAAAAAAAGTAATACAGGGTTTATATGATGGGGTAACCACCAGTGAACTCGACAACCTGGCTGCCGAAACAGCCGCTTCCCTCACGACCAAACACCCGGATTACGCTCTGCTGGCTTCCCGCATAGCTGTAAGCAATCTGCATAAGAATACGATTAAGTCGTTTTCCAAAACGATGAAGAAACTGTATGATTATATTGATCCTAAAACAGGTAAGTCAGCCGCTTTGCTGTCTGATGATATCTGGGAGATCATTACTAAAAATGCAGACATCCTGGATTCAAGCATTATCTACGACCGCGACTTTGCGTTTGATTACTTCGGTTTCAAAACCCTGGAGCGCTCTTACCTGCTGAAAACAGACGGTAAAATACAGGAACGTCCGCAGCATATGCTGATGCGTGTTTCTGTAGGCATTCACAAAGAAGACATTGAGTCTGCCATCAAAACATACAACCTGATGAGTGAGCGCTGGTTTACACATGCCACGCCTACCCTGTTCAACGCAGGCACTCCAAAACCACAGATGTCTTCCTGCTTCCTGCTTACCATGCAGGACGACAGCATCGAAGGTATCTACGATACCCTGAAACAAACGGCTAAAATTTCCCAGAGTGCCGGCGGTATCGGTTTAAGCATTCATAACATCCGTGCTACAGGGTCTTATATCAGTGGTACCAATGGTACTTCCAATGGTATCATTCCTATGCTGCGCGTATTCAACGATACAGCACGCTACGTAGATCAGGGTGGTGGCAAGCGTAAAGGCGCTTTCGCTATCTACCTGGAACCATGGCACGCCGACATCTACGAATTCCTGGATCTGCGTAAGAACCATGGTAAAGAAGAGATGCGCGCCCGTGATCTGTTCTACGCCCTCTGGATGCCAGACCTGTTCATGAAACGTGTAGAAGCCAATGGCGACTGGTCATTATTCTGCCCGCATGAAGCACCAGGACTGCACGAATGCTGGGGAGAAGAATTTGAAGCATTGTATGCCAAATATGAACAGGAAGGCCGTGCCCGCAAAACCGTGAAAGCACAGGACCTCTGGTTTGCCATCCTGGATGCACAGATCGAAACCGGTAATCCATACCTGCTGTATAAAGATTCTGCCAACCGCAAATCCAATCAGCAGAACCTGGGTACCATCAAGAGTTCCAACCTGTGTACAGAAATCATCGAATACACTGATGCAAACGAAGTAGCCGTATGTAACCTGGCTTCTCTCGCATTGCCACGCTTTGTAATTGATGGTAAATTTGACCATGACAAATTATACGAAGTAACTTACCAGGCTACCCTGAACCTGAATAAAATCATCGACAATAACTACTACCCTATTGAAGAGGCCAGACGCAGCAACATGCGCCACCGCCCTGTAGGGTTAGGTGTACAAGGTCTTGCTGATGCGTTTATCCTCATGCGGTATCCGTTTGAAAGTGCTGAAGCAAAAAAACTGAACAGCGAAATATTTGAAACCATCTACTTCGCCGGTTTAAGCGCTTCCAACGACCTGGCTAAGAAAGACGGTGCCTACGAAACGTTCCCTGGCTCCCCTTCTTCCAAAGGTATCCTCCAGTTTGATATGTGGGATGTAAAACCCTCCGCACGCTGGAATTGGGATAAACTGAAAAAAGCAATCGTAAAAGATGGTATCCGCAACTCCCTGTTGCTGGCACCAATGCCGACTGCTTCTACTTCCCAGATCCTTGGCAACAACGAGTGTTTTGAACCATACACTTCCAACATCTACACCCGCCGTGTACTGAGTGGTGAGTTTGTAATCGTTAACAAACACCTGTTGAAAGACCTGGTAGAACTGGGCCTGTGGGATAATGAAATGAAGACGAAGATTATTTCGCACAATGGCTCTATCCAGAACATTGCCGAAATACCAGCAAATATTAAAGAACTGTACAAAACAGTTTGGGAAATCAAACAACGTAACCTCATTGACATGGCAGCCGATCGCGGTGCTTTCATCTGCCAGTCTCAGTCACTGAACCTGTTTGTTGATACCCCAACCAACGCGAAACTTACCTCTATGCACTTTTACGCCTGGAAAAAAGGTTTGAAAACAGGCATGTATTATCTGCGTACTCAGGCTGCCACTCAGGCAGTACAGTTTACCGTGGAAAAACAAGGTGGTCAGCAAATGCAACCTGTGGTTGCCGCCGGTGGCGACAGCGCAGAAGAAGAAATCATCGTAGGTGCAGTTTGCACCATGGAAGAAGGTTGCGTTACATGTAGTGCATAAGGGTTTATGTAAGTATAAATGCGAATCCCTGGCTGAATGGCCAGGGATTTTTTTGTGTCCGTAAAAGAACCTATCCAGCATTGCATTGTTATATTACTTCAATCCCCTTTATTATGAAAAACTACTTCTTCTTCCTTCTGACGCTTTCTTTGCTTGGCTGCCAACAAAATGACAGCCACCTCCAAGCCAAAGTAGATTCGCTGCAAAATGCCCTGCAACAGGCCACTGCCGACAAAACTATCACCGCAGAGCGCCTGCAACGCTTCGACACCCTGGACTTCGATTTCTATAGCCACCAGCAATGGGACTCCCTAAGCATCAGCCACGCCGCTGACATAGTGGTCACCTACCCCGGCGGCAGCCAGACGAAAGGCCTCCCCGACCATATTAAACAACTGGAACCACTGTTTGTATTTGCTCCTGATACTAAAATAAATACCCATCCGGTAAAATTTGGCTCCGGCGACTGGACCTGTGTCATCGGTGAAATGACCGGCACCTTCTCTAAGCCAATGCCGATTGCCAACGGAAAAACAATTCCTCCTACCGGTAAATCTTTTAAACTCAGCATGTGTACGGTAGGACATTGGCAAGGTGGTAAAATGAGCGAGGAAATATTGTTYTGGGATAATGCATCGCTGATGCAGCAGATAGGGTTAGGAAAATGAGCCCAATCTCTGTTCAACCCTATATCAAAATCCAGGCTACTAAATACATATGATCTTCTTTAGTAACAGAAATGCCGCCCCTGAGTAAGAGGCGGCATTTCTGTTACTAAAGGAAATGCTCAGTGTTACTTCCATCCATCCGTTTGTGCCAGATTACTATTGAGTTGTATTTGTTCCGATGGGAGCGGTTCCAAATAGTATTTATCCAACCAGCCTGTCGGTACAGGGTAAAACACCACCGATCCATTGCTATTTAAGGCAATAGGTGTTCCCGCGCCGTAATCCGATACTTTTACTTTGGCACCCAGCAATTGCTTGTTGAAATATTCACCCTTCTTCCATCTTTTTAAGTCATTAAAACGGAATCCATCTCCCATCAGCTCTATCCGTCTTTCCCTCCTGATTTCCCATAAAACCGGATCTATGCCAGCATCTCTTTTATTATCGAAGGCGCCGTTTATATCAGCGACCAGCATGTTGGGAAGTCCGGCTCTTGGACGTAATTTATTAACCGTCATATCCGCAATACCCTGATTAAACTGTCCCAGTTCCCACATCACTTCTGCATAGTTAAGCATCGTCTCTTCCACTCTGAAAATAGGAAAATCGGTAGTGGCTACACCAGTAGTACTTACATCGGTAAAAGTATTATACGGTTTGTAGTAATAATATCCGGTAGAGGTATTCATAAAGCCCTGGGCACCGGCAGTTTTATCATTCAGAAAGTGTGGCGCCCGGTACAGGTAATACCCTGCCCAGTTTGCAACAGGCAACCTTTTCCTGTTGGCATCATTACCTGGCAGCGTAGCCATGAAATCAATAAATTCATTGTCAGCCGGATTACTGGTACGGGTATACGTTGTTACCTGACCGGATGCAATTACCCGGTAGGGGGGCAGTACGGTAAAGTATAGTCTTCTATCTCTCTTTCTGAACTCTGCATTCATCGTAGAGTCGCTGTATCCGGTAATAGTGGTGGAAATGGGTTTACCATCCGCACAGAGGTAACTTTCTACTGCGTCCTTTGATAAATCAGAACCCCATGAGGAAGTACGCACATAACGTGCAGCATTGTGACCCACCTGACCAGTAATGTATTGACGAGCCAGGATGATACCCGGTTTCCCTACCAGTTCGTCTGAATTAAATACATCATCATAGCTGCCCATCACATTAGGGAAGGAAGCCAGCAACTTCTCTGAGTAGGTTTTACACGCATTAAGGTAGGTACTTGCGTCCGGCATATTCCGGTACTTACGCCAGGTGCCCTCAAATAATCCGAAGCGAGATAACAATGCCCGAACTACATGTACATTAATTGTGTTGGGACCATCGCCATCTGTTTTGATGTGCGACTCCGCCCATACCAGGTTATCCAGGATGTTTTTTGCTACCTGATCCCGGGGGGTTCTGCTACCATACAACACGCTGGTAGAAGTATCTGATACCTTATGCTCAATCCATGGAACATCCCCATATGCTGCCAGCAAATCGTAATATCTCATCGCCCTGAAAAAATATCCCACGCTCCTCCAATGATCTTTATCTGTTTGATTCATCAAAGACTGATCAATATTATCCAATGCAATGTTAACCCTGCGTATGAAACTGAAATCCCATTGTGTACCCGAAGTCACAGCAGGGATAATCTTTAACTGAAAAGCATAAGGTGATTTATTGGCAACGTTATAACTGTTTACAAAATTATCTGAATTGAATTCCCCTCCCGGCACATCAATATCATAATAGGGCAGATATTCATAACAACCCCACATATACGTTTTGAAATTATCAGCTGTCTTGAAGGAAGTAGCTTCCGTCATCTGATCCAATGGTAATTTATCGAGATAGTCTTTATTACAGGCTGCTGTAGCCAGCAAAGACAGTAGTAGAAATGTATTTCTTTTCATTACACGCATTTTAAATAATCAGTCATTAAAAGGAAGCATTAACACCGAAGGAGAACATTCGCATCATCGGGTAATTAATACCATAGCCTTTGTCATCAGTAGATGTTGGATCTAAACCTTTAGGGAATTTGCTGAAGGTAAAAAGATTCTCACCACTGAAGAATACCTGTAGTTTGTTGAATAAAATCCTTTTTAACATGGATTCAGGAAGACTGTAAGCAAGACTAAGATTCTTTACACGCATATATGCGGCATTGGTGAGATACCTTGTCTGCACGAATTTGTTAGTAGCAGAGTTACCGGCCGCTTTGGCATAAATACGCGCGTAATGTGCATCGGTATTAGTAGGCGTCCAATAATTCAGCTCATGCTGGAATATCGTTCCAAACTCATAGTTGTAGGGGAATGTCAGGTTGTTGCTGAGCCAGAGATCACGTTTACCAACTCCCGCAAGAACAAAAGAAAAGTTCCAGTTTTTATACCCAACGCCTCCATTGATACCATACTGCAGGGCCAGCCGGTTGTTACCTATTATTGACATATCGCCGCGATTAGCCAGCGTATTTTGACCGTTGGTAATCACACCATCGCCATCAAAATCTTTATACAACACATCTCCGGGGTTAGGCGTCACGAGGTTCGAGCCATTTCTTATCTGCTTAACAATACCGGACTTAATGACACCATTGTCGAAATCTGATTCCTGGTATAACCGGTCGGTGGTATATCCCCAGATTTCGGTCATATCTTTCCCTACATAATAAGTACTCAGAGACCCCGCCTTGTTATTATCGAATTTGGTAATTTTTGATTTGAAGTCATAGAGGTTGGCGGAGATGTAGTAGTTAAATTCTCCCACCTTATCTCTCCATTCCAACAACAGTTCATACCCCTGTGATTGCAGGTTGGCAGCATTTTGCAGCGGAGCACCGGTTCCTAATACTGCCGGCAATTGAATAGCGCTGGTAAGCATATTCAATGTCTGTCTCTTATACCAGTCGGCCGACAAATTCAGGCGGTTATCCAGGAAACCAGCATTGATACCGAAGTTCAGCGTTCTGACAGTTTCCCAGGTAAAATTAGGGCTGATCAGTCCCGGCGTACTTAAGGTGGTAGGCCGGCTACCGCCCACCATCCAGCCAGTCAATGCCGGATTCATCGCATCCAGGAAGCGATAGGGCGCAATATCCTGGTTACCCACTTCACCCAGTGAAGCCCTTAATTTCAGCTCCGATAATACAGGCTTGAGGCGGCGCATGAAATTTTCTTCTGATACGCGCCATCCGGCGGAAGCAGAAGGAAAGAAACCCCATCTGCGGCTGGTAGGGAATTTGGAAGATCCATCCGTTCTACCGTTTACTTCCAGCAGATATTTTCCCTTATAATCGTAGTTAATACGCCCAAAGAACCCTTGTACACTCCATTCCAGATAATTGTCATCGGCTGTAAGATTGCCCACAGCAGTAGAAATCGAAGGCAGATCGGCAGATATCATCTGTGTCTTGTTTGCCCAAAGCGCTTCGCTATGAAAATCATCCTGATTATAACCTGCCATCACCGTGAAGTTGTGGTTCTTGAATGATTTATTATAGTTCGCGTAAACATTCAATGTGCGGCGATCGTCTGATTGGTTGGACTTATAGAAACCGGCATTGTTGGGAGGTACCGTTGTTTTCACCACAAATTCAGAAATATCAGCGTAGTTAAAAGACTTGTTGTAGCTGGTAACCGTTTCCCGGAGATTTTCATACAGGTATTCACCCGTAATGGTAAGCCCCTGTATTGGTTTGGCAATTACCTTTCCCATTAACCGGATATCGTCAAACCGGTCTTTTGTAGGTACTGAATTCAACAGGAGATTCTTTGGTGTGCCGGTTGGATACAGCACGCCCCCGATAGTCATGGTATCCACCGTTGGTACATAAGAAGGGCTGTTGCTGGCGGTTCCCCACAACCAGGCGCTGTTGGGATCCGATTTAACGGAGTTGTAGTAACTCGCATCCAGTTGAGTAGTCAGCCACTTTGTAACATCGGTACTGAGATAAGACTTTACGTTATAACGTTTGTAGGAGTCGGCATTGGAAATCATGATACCATCTTCTTTTACAGTACCAAGAGAAACGCGGTAGGCTGTTTTTTCTGAACCTCCGCTTACGGCGAAATCATGCATCTGTTGTATACCTGCGTTGTCGAATAGCTGGCCGATAACATCTGACTGGGCCAGCTGGTATCTTACACCTGCATCTGTGGCATATCCCAGTGGAAATTTGGAAGGATCTGCTTTATAATCATTGAGCAATTGCAGCCATTTATCCACATTCTGACCTGTCCAGTATGCGCCGTAGCCCATGTCTTTATAGGCTTGTACAGTAGCCAGCGGACTGGCTGCCTTAGGGATAGAACTGGGGGTGGAAAATGTAAAGTTGTTGCTGTAATCGAATCTTGCCTTACTGTTTTTTGATCCTTTTTTTGTGGTGATAAGTATAACGCCAAAAGCGGCGCGTGCGCCATAGATGGCAGCGGAGCCAGCATCTTTCAATACAGTAACGGTTTCAATATCATTGGGGTTCAGCATATTGACAGGTCCGCTGAAAGGGATATTGTCTACAAGAATCAAAGGGCTGCCACCATTAATGCTGGTGGTACCGCGGATATTGAAAGAAAAATTCCCGCCCGGCTCACCGGTACCTGAGGTAACCTGCAAACCAGGAACAATACCCTGTAAAAGTGTACCAGCAGTACTGGCAGGCCGGTTACCAGCCAATTCATCCATTTTAACCGTATTCACAGAGCTGGTAAGATTGGTCTTCTTTTGTGTACCAAATCCCACCACTACAATCTCATCTATTTTTTTATCAGACGGTTTCAACACGATGTCGAGATTACCGGATTTTGTCACCGGTATCTCCATAGGGTCGTAGCCTACAAAGGTGATGACCAATGTCCCTCCTTTGTCGGGGATATGAAGTGTGAAGGAGCCCGTGGCATCCGCGGCGGTTCCCTTATTGGTACCTTTAAGCGATACAGTAGCTCCGGGAAGTACCTGACCTTTCTCGTCTGTAATACGCCCCCTGATAATGATATCACCCAATACTTCCGCAGCATGGGGAGGTGTTGCCCGCTCTTTGATCACGATTGTTTTTTCGTAGATCTTATAATCAAACGGCTGCCCGATGAAACATAAGGCCAATGCCTTTTCCATCGGCATGTCGCGGATGGTAAGTTCTACTTTGTTGGCGCGCTCCAACAAGTGGCTGTCGAACCAGAAATCGTAGCCTGTTTGCCTGGTGATAGACCGCAGGACTTTCTCCAATGAAATTTTATCTGCGGTAATTGTCACATTCTGAGCGCTCGTTTTGGCTGACAATTGCAGGCAGACAGATAATAGGAATAACACTGTCAGTTTCATAATCAATAGCTTCTTTAGTAAAGACCATTGGCTGAATTCCCTTTTTTGAGAGGAATACAAGAAAATCATACTTTTGTTTTTAGGCGTGTCAAAAAATAGCTTCTTACCAGGAAGCCGTGTTTACGATCAAAATGTTTGCGCATGCCTGAACCAGGCCGGAGGTCTTACCAGGACTTCCGGCTTTTTTTATTCATAGCAGTTTTTGTGGCAGGATGCTAAGGCAGCACCGTCAGCTTTTTACCTTCGAGCTGGAAATTTATCCCATATAGCTCCATAATTTTTAATACAGCCGTCAGGCTTTTGTCTCGTGAAATTTTTACGGTGAAGAAGCGGTTAGGTACTGATCCCTGGTATACAACTTCCACATCATACCATCGACCCAGTTGCTGCATAATAGATTTCAGGTCTTCATTTCTGAACTGAAATACATTTGTTTTCCAGGCAAGCGCTTCTTCCATGTCAGCGTCCTGGTTTATTAATAACTGGCCATCTGGTGGTGAAATGGCTTGTTGTCCGGCAGTCAGCGTTTTCATTGTTCCTGATTTATGTTGGCTGATCTGAATTTTTCCTTTTACTAATGTTGTTTTTATGGTTGACTCATCTTCATATGATTTAATATTGAATGCCGTTCCTAACACCTTAATCTCCTGGCCCTTACTTTTTACAATAAAAGGCTGAGTTGCGGCAGCGGCTACATCAAAGTATGCCTCTCCGGAAACGCTGACCAGTCGCTCCTTTCCGGCAAAAGGCACCTGAAATGAAATGGTGGATGCTACGTTTACCCATACCTGGCTGCCATCCGGCAGGGCAATGAGCAATGGTTTACTCCCCCTGGGAACTGTGATGGTATTGAGTTCCGGGGCAGCTGCCCGGGAATTGTACGCATATTCAATTTTATCCTGCGATAATTTCTGTGCAAGGTTACCACCCGGTACAATATCGGCACCAGTCTGCAAGCTGTCTATGTACACTCTTTTACCATTGCTTAACGTTACATAAGCCCTGCTGGTGGCTGGAGAAGGAATGTCTATGCGCTCTTTCCGGGTGGTGGCTACCGGTATTAGCGTAGGTGTACGCCAGCGATTAACCAGGTAAACAGATGCTCCCGCCACCAATAAACAAACGCTGGCGGCATACAGTGCTATCCTGCGGTAGTTACGGACCGAACGAACATTAGTCACTGTATATTCCTGCAGTTGTTGCCATATCCTTGTTTTGGTATGATAGATGTCCTGCAACTCCTGCCTGACAACGGCTTCGTTGCGAAACTCCTCCATCAATGCATAGTTTTCAACATCGGCATTCAACCATGTATCCAATTGCACCTGTTCTTCAACGGTGATTTCCCCTGAAAGATATTTCAGGAGGAGAGCTGTTATTTGTTCCTGTTCCGGCGACATTGAGCGCGATTTAGTACTGGTTGTATTAGATAAACACCACCGATGCTAAATTGTCCCGGTTTTTTTTCTTTTTTTTAGTGAGATAGGAAAATAAGGAGATGCAATAATTCATTCTTTAACAATTTCGTGCGTAATTGTTTGATAGCCGCGGTTTTAAGGTTTCTGACCGTTTTTTCGCTAATCCCCGTCTGGCCCGCAATTTCAGCATTTTTAAACCCTTTAAGACTCAATTGCAGGATATTGGCCATTTTTCCTGGCAGTTTCTCGATYTCCAGGTACAGGTGTCGGTAGATTTCCTCCCTTACATCACTGAATGATTCCAGCGATAGTTGTTCATCTGATTGTTGTCTGGCTAACTCCTGGTGACGACGGTTCATGCGATCTTCATCCCTCAGATGATTGAGACATGCGTTTCTGGCAATAGTATATAATAATGGGCTGATATTGGAGTACGTAGTCAGATTACTACGTTTATCCCATAGCTTCACAAACGTTTCCAACGTTATGTCTTCCGCAACCTGCCTGTCTTCCACAAATTTCAGCGAAAAAGAGAACACCAGCAGAAAATAATAGTTATACACTGTTTCGAATGCTCTTCTGTCGTTATTGGACAGTTGCCGGAGCAATACTATTTCATCAAATGGTAGGTAGGCAGACATTACTAATCAATCCTGTATCTGTGCTAATATAGTAAATGCCAATGTTTCACACAATTATTCTTTCCGTGTAGCAACAGTCAACCGGGCTGCCTTTTCAGGAGTAATGCCTTCCCGGTCCGGTGGTGCAAAACGCTTTACCTGCTATCTGTTTGATAAATATTTCCGGTGTGGTACCCAGGAAATGATGAAAGTCTTTTATCAGATGACTCTGGTCATGATACCCAAAATCATGGATCAGGTCATACCAGTCGATCTCTGTACCCGAATTGTTTTCTATACTGTTAATCACCTGTTTGAAACGGAGAAAACGCAACATCTCTTTAGGAGAATATCCTACATACTTTTTAAATCTTAACTGTATGGAACGTTCTGTTAATGCTGCATCTGCTGCAATCGCTTTAGCTGGCTGAATAAGCGGATCTTTAAAATATTCCGCTCCCTGCAGCAGCGGCCGGGCCGCATCTTCTGCGTCATGCATGCACGTGCGGATATAATCACTTAGTATTTCTATCCGCTCTTCTATAACAGCTGTTTTGCTCAATATCTGCAACAGTTCCTCGTAACCGGAGGTAATAATATGCGCATGCAGTTTTTCTCCATCCAGTTCATCTACCGGCACCTGGAACAACCGGTAAAATCCATCCAGGTTAAATATCACTATCAGCAGATCGGCGTCCGGCAACATTTCGTAATTCAACATTTTTCTCAATGGCCCCAATACACCTACCTTATCTACCTGCATGGCTCCCAACAGTTCTCCGGCGAAAGAAATCCTCACCGGTGAGCCGAAATTGAAGAGCAGCATCATTTCATAATTAGGCGAAAGATGTTGAATAACAGGCAATTCATCTGCAGCTGTTTGCATTACATAAAAGTGCTTCACTATATCCGATAGTGGTGGTTGCACCTCAAAACGTTTACCTGTTAATGCCATAAAGAAAAATTAAATCTCGTCTTCCTGTAAATCTTCTGCTTTAAAGCCCCACTCCGTCAGCAGGGTATTATATTGTGCATCCGGCAATCCCTGTTGCTCATAGTGCCCTGCCAGCGTTTTCTGGCGCATGGCCTCATAGATGCTCACGGCACAGGCCACTGATATATTTAATGACCGGATAATACCCATCTGCGGAATAATAAAATTACCATCGGCCATCGCTCTTACGTGATCACTCACACCATTCTGTTCATTACCAAAAACCAGTGCCACTGAGCCACTGAAATCTATATCATATAAACTTACCGCATCCGCTGCCAGGTGTGTGGTCAGTATCTTATCATAATGTTTACGCAGTTCCTTAAAACAATCCGCTGCATTATCAAAATCATGTATGGTCAGCCATTGCTTGGCACTGCTACTGCTCCGGTGTCCCCAGTTCTTTATCCGGGGCGGCTTTGAGGTGATAATATAAATATCCTGTATACCCACGGCATCACATGTACGCATTACTGCAGCCACATTATGCGGGTCCTGTACATCCTCCAGCACCACTGTTAAATTAGCTTGCCGTTTGTTTAATACCGACAGTAACCTTTCTTTTCTTTCTGGTGTCATACCGCAAAAATAGCAAAAAGCGGAAAGCAGAAAGCAAAAAGCTAATCTCCTTTACCATAGCTTTTTGCTTTTTGCTTTGAGCTTTCTGCTTATCTTCACCCCCAAATTAAAATTAACCTATGCTCAAAAAGATCCTGAAAATTGTGGGTATCACAATGGTGGTCTTGATACTGGCCGCTATAGCCATACCCTATTTCTTTAAAGACAAGATCATTGCAAAAGTAAAAACGGAGCTTAACAACCGTCTCAATGCCAAAGTGGATTTCAAAGATGTGGATATCAGTCTATTCCGTCATTTCCCACGCCTGGCTGTTGGCCTGGAAGACCTGCAGGTAGTAGGCATCGGTGAATTTGCAGGGGATACCCTCCTCGCAGTAAAACAGATCGATGTAGCCCTTAACCTCATGAGTGTAATTAAGGGAGATAAGATGGATATCTATAACATCGCCCTTATACAGCCACGGATACACGCTATCGTAAATAAAGACGGCGCCGCCAACTGGAATATTACCAAACCCGATACCGCCGCCGCCACGCCCGCTGATACCAGCAAAAGTAAATTTGCCCTCAGCCTGCAGCAATATAAAATTGAAGACGCCTGGATCAGCTACGATGACCGGCAGGGTAACATGGCGTTACTCATCACCGGCCTAACCCATCAGGGTAAAGGCGACTTCACACAGGACCAGTTCCTCCTACAAACCAGCACCGTAGCAGAGGGCATCACCTTCAGATATGGACTGATCCCTTACCTATCCCAGGTTAAAACCAAACTGGATGCCGCTATCCAGGTTGATAATAACAGCAGCACCTATACGTTTAAAGACGGTAAAGCATCTATCAACAACCTGGAACTGGCACTGCAAGGATTTTTCAAGCTGGTAAATGATTCCACCTATGGAATGGATATGAGCTTTAAAGCACCTTCTACTAATTTTAAAGACCTGTTATCATTAGTACCCGCCGTATACAAAACAGATTTTGATAAGATAAAAACCAGCGGTACTGCTGCTTTTGATGGATTCGTAAAAGGCAACTACTCCCCTGTACAGATGCCTTCTTTCGGACTGGACCTGGCCGTAAAAGATGGCTTCTTCCAATATCCTGATCTGCCAAAACCAGTAAAAAATATACAGATAGCCATGAAGATCAGTAACCCGGACGGTGTACCTGATCACACGGTAATAGATATGCCTACCGGTCACCTGGAAATGGATAACACGCCACTGGATCTCCGCTTACTTGTTAAAACGCCGATATCTGATCTGTATGTGGATGCTGCCGCCAAAGGAAAACTGGATCTCTCTAAAATCACCCAGTTCGTAAAACTGGAAGCCGGCACCAACCTATCCGGTTTGCTGGATGCGGATATCAGTGCCAAAGGCAATATGAGTGCCATCGAAAAACAACAATACGATCGCTTCTATGCCGCCGGCACCCTGCAACTGAGCAATATGCTCTACAAAAGCAAAGACTACCCCGATGGCGTAAAAGTGAATAATCTTTCTTTACAGTTTAACCCTAAAAACGTAACGGTAAAAGACCTGAACGGACAATACCTGGGTACTAACTTCGAAGCAAACGGAGAAGTGAATAACCTGCTCGCCTATACGTTTAAAAATGCACCACTCGATGGTAAGCTCAACTTCAAGGCAGATGAAATAAACCTGGATAAGTGGATGGGCACTACGCCTACTGCTGCCGATCCGGCTACTGCTAAAAAAGACTCAGCCGCCGCTACGCCTTTTGCCGTTCCCGCCAATCTGAATCTGAGCTTACAGGCCAACGTCAATAAAATACACTACGATAAAGCTGATCTGACTAACGTAGGCGGCAACCTGCTGGTGAAAGATGAAACAGTAACCATGCAACAGCTCAAAGCCAATGCACTCCAGGGGACTATGGAAATCAACGGCAGCTACAGCACCAAAGCCAGCAAAAACAATCCGGATATTAACCTGGCGTACAATGTGCAAAACCTGGATGTACAACAAACATTCAACACCTTTAATACCGTACAGAAGTTAATGCCAATCGGTAAATTCCTTTCCGGAAAAATTACCTCCCAGCTAACCATGCATGGCAAATTAGGGAAGGATATGTCGCCCGACCTGAGCACACTCACTGGCGACGGGAACCTCCTGTTGATACAGGGTTTTCTGAAACAGTTTGCACCGGTAGACCAACTGGCCAACACCCTGAATGTGGCACAGCTGAAAGATCTTTCCCTCCGCGATATTAAAAATTACTTTGCTTTTGAAAATGGTCGCGTAAAAATCAATCCCTTCAACGTAACAGTAGCCGGTATCAAAATGAATATTGGCGGTTCACATGGGTTTGACCAGTCACTCGATTACACCCTGCAACTTGCATTGCCCCGCAGTATGATGGGCTCCGCAGGTAACACCCTGGTGAATAACCTGGCATCGCAGGCGCAAAGTAAAGGCATCCCTGTAAACCTGGGAGATAGCGTACACCTGCAGGTTTTAATGGGGGGTAACATCCTCAAACCAAGTGTAAAAACAGATCTGCGTGAAACGGCCAACAACCTGAAAGCACAGGCCGCTGAACTGGTGAAAAATAAAGTAGATTCTGTAAAATCGACCGTAAAAGACAGTCTTAACCAGATCAAAAACACCGCAGTGAATTCGCTGAAAAATGAATTGAAAAATCAACTCAGCGGCAAAAAAGATTCTACAACAACTACCGGCAAACCACTGGAAAATGTAGGCAAGCAAGCTGGTGAATCTGTAAAGAACACACTGAACGGACTGTTTAAGAAGAAAACCAATAACACCGATACTACCAAACACTAAATACAGGCTGAAAGAGATTTACGCGGATCCCTTCCGCGTAAATCTCTTACCCTGATCCTGTTATTCCCAATTTTTCCGTAACTTATGGTAACCAAACCCCCGGACCATGTTGTTGCGTTTCCTCCATACAACCTACTGTAATGCTGCGATCTTCGCCGGTGTAATATTCTTTCTGATGGGATATATTATTCACCGCTTTCCGCCTAAAAGCACGAAATCCTGGTATGGTTACCGTAGTTTCCTCTCTACCAAAACACCCGAAATGTGGCATTCCGCCAATGAATATGCGGCCTATATTTCCCGGCGGATAGGTGTCATCCTGTTGGCGACGGGCATCGCCTGTGCGCTGATATTTGAAAGCCAGTCTGACTGGTTCCTTTATATCACCGTAGGCGCAGTAGTAGCAGGTACCATGTATATGGTGGGAGACACAGAGTGGCAGTTAACCCGGCATTTCGATAAAGACGGTAAACGTATTCTTCCCGAATAAAACAAAGAAGGCGCTGCTTGCGCAACGCCTCTCTGCATATGTAATTATAAACCCTACTTTTAAAACATCCGCTTCACTTACAGTTTCCCCTGTATATCATGTTCAGGTACTGACTGATAGCTTTCCTTCATTTTACGAAGCTTTTCCTTACCATATGCCAAACGTGTTATCACCACGTATAGCACCGGTACAATAAAGATCGCCAGGAAGGTAGCAGTAAACATACCACCTAATACAGTCCATCCCATGGTTTTACGTGCTTCCGCACCCGCACCGGAAGAAAACACCAGCGGAAGGATACCCAGCAGGAAGGCCAGGGAAGTCATGATAATAGGACGTAAACGCAGCTTCGCTGCTTCCACTGCCGCTGTTACCAGGTCCATGCCCCTATCCACACGTTCTTTCGCAAATTCCACGATCAGGATCGCATTCTTGGCCGACAAACCAATCAGGGTAATCAAACCGATCTGTGCATATACGTTATTACTCAGCTTGGGCAGGAAGGTCAGCACCGTAATGGCACCAAAGGCGCCAATAGGGACTGCCAACAGCACTGAGAATGGTACGGACCAGCTTTCGTATAAAGCGGCCAGGAACAGGAACACAAAGATGATTGACAGGGCAAAGATATATACCGTCTTAGACCCCGATAATAATTCTTCGCGACTCAAACCGGAAAACTCATACCCGTATCCATCCGGTAATGTTTCTGCTGCCACTTCTTTCAATGCCTTGATAGCATCACCACTACTATAGCCCGGAGCAGGACCACCATTTATTTCCGCAGAACGGAACAGGTTATAGTGAGAAATCACCGGTGCGGTTTCAATAACCTTGTAAGAAGTCAGTGTACTCAACGGCACCATAGAACCGGCTGCATTGCGTACAAACAACTGATTCAGGTTCTTGATATCACCACGGTAGGTAGAATCCGCCTGCGTTACCACGCGGAAGTTACGGCCGTAAATAGTGAAGTCATTGATATACGCACTACCCATATACGTTTGTAATGCAGAGGCGATATCGGATATTTTCACACCCATTTTCTTCGCCTTTTCCCGGTCTATGTCCAGTTGATAACCCGGCGTACGCGCGGTAAAGAAGGAAAATGCCTGGGCTATTTCCGGACGCTGATTAGCTGCGGCCAGGAACTTCTGTAACACCCCTTCAAAGGCCTTGATTTCACCTGCTCCTCTTTGCTGTAATACAAAGGAGAAACCGGCAGTTTGTCCCAGACCTGGAATAGCCGGCGGTTGAATTACCACCACATTCGCTTCTTTATACTTACTCAACGTTTTCCTTACTTTAGCCACCATACCGGTGATCTGCAGCGAATCCGCTTTACGTTCCGCCCATGGCTTCAGTGAACAGAAAATCGTGGCACTGTTGGATTTGGTAGCGAAGCTCACCGCATTCAAACCACCTAATGCCGCATAGTGCGCAATACCCGGTATCTTTTCCAGGTCTTTCATCATCTGCGACATTACGTTTACGGTACGTTCCGTAGAAGAAGATTCCGGTAAGTCAAAAGTGATGATCAAACGGCCTTCATCTTCCGTAGGAATAAACCCGGTAGGCTTCGCCTTGAATAACATCATCGTACCTACGAAAATGCAGACCAGGATTACCATAGCAAAACGGAAGTAACGAATACTTTTCTTCACCCCCATAGAATAGCGGGAAGTAGTATGTCCGAACCAACGGTTAAATTTAAAGAAGAACTTGTTCAGCCCTTTTGAATCCTTGTCCAGGTGCATCGGCTTCAGCAACAGGATACACAACGCCGGTGTTAATGACAACGCCACAAAAGCGGAGATCATTACAGAGATGGCGATGGTGATCGCAAACTGCTGGTATAAACGACCTACGATACCAGGTATAAATCCTACCGGTACAAACACCGCTGCCAGGATCAATGCAATCGCAATAACAGGTCCGGAAATTTCTTTCATGGCCTGTGTGGTCGCATCTTTCGGCGTCATTTTCTCATGATCAATATTATGTTGCACCGCTTCCACCACCACAATGGCATCATCCACCACAATACCGATAGCCAGTACGAAACCGAACAGCGTTAAAGTGTTAATGGTAAATCCAAGTGGTATAAAGAAGATAAAGGTGGCGATAATAGATACCGGGATGGCCAGGATAGGAATCAAAGTAGCGCGCCAGCTCTGCAGGAACAGGAACACTACAATCACCACCAGTATCAGGGCTTCCACCAGGGTATGTACTACCTCTTCAATAGATACTTTTACTACTGATACAGATTCAAACGGTACTACATAATCCACATCCTGCGGGAATTGCTTTTTCAGCTCTTCCATCGCGGCGGTTACATTGGCAGCTGTTTCCAGCGCATTGCTACCAGGCGCCTGGTATACGAGCAGATAAGCGGCACGTTTACCATCTACGTAGTTGTTACCAGCATAGTTAAATTTACCCAGCTGCACGCGGGCTACATCTTTCAGGTATACCAGTGTTCCATCCGCAGGGCGGGTTTTCACGATGATATTTCCAAATTCCTCCGGCGTAGATAAACGGCCTTTGGTGAAGATGTTGTATTCAAATGTTTGCCCGGTTTGCTGTGGTGGCGCACCTACAGAACCCGCAGTGATCTGCGCGTTCTGTTCTGCCAGAGCAGCGCGGATGTCATCGGCGGTAACGCCCATTTCGGCCAGCTTATCGGGTTTCAGCCAGATACGCATACTGAAATCATCTGCACGGGTAAAGATATCACCTACTCCTTTTGCTCTCAGCAACGCATCTTTTACGTATACGTTGGTATAGTTAYCCAGGAAGGTAATGTCGTGTGTGCCTTTGGGAGAATACAGGGCTACCAGCATGAGGATGCTGGGGTTACGCTTCCTAACGGTTAAGCCTAAACGCTGTACTTCCTGTGGCAGGGTAGGTTGTGCAATACCCACACGGTTCTGCACATCCAGGGCAGCAATATTGATGTCGGTACCTACTTCAAAGTTTACCGTCATACTCATTTGTCCGCTACTGGTATTGTTGGTGTTGATATAGGTCATGCCCGGCGTACCATTCACCTGCACTTCCACGGGGGTAGCAACTGTTTGCTCCACCGTTTGTGCATCCGCGCCGGTATAGGTACCTGTTACCTGTACGGTAGGGGGTGAAATCTCCGGATACTGGCCAATGGCCAGGTTCATCATCGCCAATATCCCCACCAGTACCAGTACAATAGATATCACTATTGCCGTTACGGGTCGTTTTATAAAAGTATCTGCAATCATGATCTTCGCTGTTGATTCTACTGATAAACTATTTCTTCGCAGGCGCGCCTTGTGGTGCGGCTGGTATTCCAATCTGTATTTTTCCACCATCACGTAAACGCTGGAAACCTTCAATAATGACCTGATCACCCGCCTGGATGCCGTCCATGATCACTATTTTGTCGCCGAGTTTAGGCCCCAGGTGTACTTTCTGCTGGGCAGCTACCGAATCTTTTGCAATAAATACAAAGTATTCGCCCATCTGCTCTGTGATGGCTTTGTAAGGAATGATCAGCCTGTCGCCGGATTGTTCATTCAGTACACGCAGCACGCAGCTCATACCATCTTTCAGCTTATCATCGGGGTTATTGAATTCAATACGCACGCGGATAGTACCGGTTTGGTTATCCACACCACGGTCAATCGCAAGTATTTTACCGGTATGTACATATGCTGTACCGTCAGATAACTGCAGGCGGAACGTACTATCGTTGGCGTCACCCTTGCCCTGCATGGCAGCAAAGCGGGGAATATCATTTTCTGTTACCACAAAATCCACTGCTATCGGATTTTCACTGGAGATGGTATTCAACAGGGTAGTGCCGGGACTCACCTGAGCGCCCAGTTTCACCTGGGAAATACCAATGCGTCCGGTAAACGGTGCTTTGATGAGGGAATAGTCGAGGTCAGTACGCACAGAGGCCAGACTGGCTTCTGCCGCCGCGAGCTGGCTACGGGAAGTTTCCAGGGTAGCTTTCGCGTTATCCAGGATCTGACGGGCAACCGCGTCCTGGTCGGCCAGGCGCTGGTAACGGTCGTCATCTTTCCTCGCTCTTTCAAAGCTGGCTTTTGCACTGGCTACATTGGCCTGTGCCTGTAAGTAAGCCGCTTCATATTTACGACGATCTATTTCATACAGGGTTTTTCCTTTCTGCACAACTTCCCCTTCTTTAAAGAAAATACCGGTAATAAATCCGCCTACCTGAGAACGCAGTTCCACCTGGTTCAACGCTACTACAGAGGCAGGGTATTTATCGTAATAAACGGCCGGTGCTACAGATGCTGCTGTAATATTTACCGGTGTAGGGGGAATTACAGGCGCCGTTTTCTTAGCAGGACCACTGCAGGCAGATAAGCCCAGGATACTGGCAGCGCTGATTAAGACAATGTTGTTCATTTTTTTCATATCCGTTCCGGTTACCATTTAATAATTAGCTGTTAAGGTTCCTAATGCTTTTTGCAGATCTATCCTGCTGGACAGTACCTGGTACATGGAATTATAAAAATTCAGTTGTGCAGAGCGCAGCTCTGTTTCAGACACCAGTACATCGAGGTACGTTTTAATACCTTCTTTATACTGCAGCTGCAACATATCATATACATCCTTTGCCATCTGCACATTTTCTTTTAGTGTGAGATAGTCGTTGTAATTACTCTTGTAAGTAGCCATGGCCTGCGCATACTGCGAATTAATCTGGCTTCTCAAAGCTGCATAATCCCATTGTGTACGCTGCAACTGCAGTTCCGCCATCCGGATATTATGCACCCGTTTTCCTCCCTGGAAAATAGGCAGCGATAATTTGAGCCCCATTAAAGAGTTCGGATAATCATGACTATACAGTTTATTGAAGTCAGGACTCTGGTAAGCAAAGGAATAGTTGATAAATGCAGATACAGTAGGCAGATAACTCCATTTGTTGTACTTCAGGTTGGCCTGCAACAAGCTTTCTTGTGTTTGGAGTAACTGGTACTCTATGCGGCTTTTATAGTCTGCCGTCAGCAAGGTATCCTCACCAGTTACCTGCGATGCTACCGCGGAAGAATCGGATGTCAGTGGTACATCGCCGGCATTAGTTGGGTATCCCATCAATTCCTTCAGATAAGCCTGCTTGGCTGTCAGCAGCTCGCGGGCAGCCTTCTGTTGGGCACGGGCATTATTCAGGGAAATGGTGGCACGCTTGGCATCTGTTTTATCCACCACACCACTCGCATATTGGTTATTCGCATCTTTCAGACTGCGTTCCAGGCGGGTAATGTCTTCGCTCAGCACCTTTATTTGTTCTGCGGTCAGCAGCACATCATAATAGGCTTTGCTCACACTGGCCACCAGGTCTATCTGATTGCGCGCAGTAGTTTGCTGGCTCTGTTTTCGTACATCCCTGGCCGTATTTGTGGCCAGCAACAGATCCCGGGTAAAGATGTTTTGATTTAACCCAAACAGCGCGGCAGAGGAGTTCGCCACGCCCTGCTGCACAGGACTACCATTAAAGATAGTGGTGGGTATCTTCAGGTAATGCTGGATATTATAGTCCAGATTGATCTGTGGATACCAGTCGGCCAGCTTACTCTTCACTGTTCTGTCGGTAATCGCTTCATCAATAAGCGACTGGCGTATGACCGGCTGGTGTGAGATGGCATACCGGATACATTCCTGCAGGGTAGCGCTGGTTAACAGGGAGTCAGTAGATTGCTGTGCAAATAGCTGCGGGGAAATAAACAATCCGCAGGACACAGCTAACAAATAAAATGCTCTTTTCATAAAAGGCTTTTGACATTCAGTTCATCATTGTACCAATCGAAAGAAAATAATGCCTGCACAAAAAAGGAGTTGGCTTTTTATCTTCTTCGCTGCATTTGACTAACAGCTAAAAGCTAGGCGCTAAACGCCTTTTACCGGCATTGCATCATTATTCTTTATTTGTTATATAGCCATAGGCGTTATAACAGTATTAATTACCGCAAAAACATGTTAAGCCGTAATCGCTACAGCAAACAGGCAGGTTGATTAGAGAGTTGCTTATTCAAAATCGTCTGAAACATTAGCAGCACGGTTTCCAGGTGTGGTTCCAAATTTTTGAACACAACGTATAACAGAGAAGTAGGTTAGACAACAAACATTTTGTTGTTAGGTAAAATCAATTCGGGCGCTAAGATAATGTTATGAAAACAAAAATCCACCCTTTTGGGTGGATTTTAACAATTAAGTGAAAGTCAGTTCCGGTTATCCTTTATTACGACCGCTGACAATATGTTTTTCTGCATGATAAGACGATCTTACTAACGGTCCGGACTCTACGTAGTCCAGTCCCATGTTGTAACCTATCTCGCGCAGTTCGGCAAATTCATCGGGATGTACGAAGCGTACTACCGGCAGGTGCTTAGGCGTAGGCTGCAGGTACTGACCCAGCGTGATGACATCACAACCGTTGTCGTACAGATCCTGCATGGCTTGTACTACTTCTTCTTTGGTTTCACCCAAACCCAGCATAATACCGCTTTTGGTACGCATTCCACCTTCTTTCAGGCGGCGGATCACTTCCAGGCTGCGGTGATATTTTGCCTGTATCCTCACCTGTTTGGTTAAACGTTCTACTGTTTCCAGATTATGAGATACTATTTCAGGCGCCACATCGATGATGCGCTGGAGGTTTTCCCACTGACCGCGGAAATCCGGGATCAGCGTTTCCATGGTGGTGTTAGGATTTAAAGCCCTGACTGCATTGATGGTATTGGCCCAGATGATAGAACCACCGTCTTTCAGCTCATCTCTGTCTACAGAGGTGATAACGGCATGTTTTACTTTCATCAGGTAAATGGCTTCCGCCACGCGCTGAGGCTCGTCAAAATCTACTGCTTCCGGGCGGCCGGTAGCTACGGCACAAAAACCGCAACTGCGGGTACAGATATTTCCCAGGATCATGAAGGTAGCAGTACCAGCTCCCCAGCACTCACCCATATTAGGGCAGTTACCACTTTCACAGATCGTATGTAATTTATGGGTATCTACCAGGCTTCTCACCTGTTTATAGTTCTCGCCTATCGGTAATTTAACGCGCAGCCAATCAGGCTTTTTTACTCTTGTTGTAGCCGGTTCGGCGGCTATTACGGGTAGTTCTTGCATCGCTTATTCCTTTCTTTAGAAAAGCAAAGTTAACACTTATCTCTTATTCCAGCGCTTCCCGAATTGGATGCTTACATATCCACCAAAAAAGAACTGTTTGTTATAGTCTACACCTTCCGACACCACCATAATTGGGATCTTTTTAGTATACATTTCCCCATTTACCCCTACTTCAAGGGCACTTACCACCTCGTTAAAGTGGGCCCAGTCGAAGCGCATACCCACTTTGGCGTGTAAACCCGGTACCACACTGAGGTTATCCCAGCCCTTCCCAAATCCACCGGCTCCGTTGATGTCGGCGAGCTTCAGGAAAGCTTCCGGATCAGAAGGGTCATATTTTACGTCTTTATTCTCACCGGTTGCGGTAACCATATTCAGGTAATAAGGCTTCAGCAGCCCCAGAGATATGCCTCCATAGTAGATCAAGTCCACCTCTACCCCGTTTTTATTGGCTTTGCCACCTATCAGATAGYGCTGCCCCACGCCCAGCTTGGCCTGGTAAAAATTATTCCGTTTACCATATATGAACGGGCGCTGGGTATAAGAAAAACCACCACTTTTCTTTACTTCTTTATCGCTTTTCTTCTCCCCAAACTCAAACTGGAAGTAGTTGACTTTCTTTCTGCTCTTGCGATACCCCATTTCCACAAATCCACCCCAGCCATCGGTAGTGATCCTGCCGCCCACCGAAAAATCACGCTGGAACACATTCTCCCCCTCTTCCTGTTCACGGAAAATAGAGATCTTCTTCAGCTTACGCTGCTCCTTATCGCTTTTTTTGCTTTTTTGCGTAGTCGTGTTGGTGGTATTAGTGGTTTGCGCAAACAAGCCGCCGGATATCATTGCCAAAAACAGGATTAAGTATATTTTTTTCACAGTGGGCTATTATTATAATAAATAAACGCTTGAACAAAGGTATTGTTATGTATATATTACAAACGTAGCTAATTTTTTTTTAGTTTAACAGCCCACCCACTTTCCATGTTGCACTTATACTGAAAATACATTTATTTTTACGGTTAGATCATAAAAAGAAACAATATGCAAACGGCATCTATCATCTATAACGGGGAACTGCGGACCACCGCCACACATTTACGGTCAGGCACTGTGATTGAAACAGACGCACCTGTAGATAACAAAGGCAAGGGAGAACGGTTTTCTCCTACTGACCTGGTGGCTACCGCACTGGGCTCCTGCATGCTCTCTATTATGGGGATCAAGGCGATGGAAAACAACTGGGCGATTGAAGGCACCAAAGTAAGTGTCCTGAAAATTATGGGCACAGAACCCCGTCGTATCACCGGCGTTACCATCGTATTCGACTTCCCTGCAGGCCATAACCTGGGCGAAAAGGAAAGAACTATACTTGAAAGAGCTGCCCATACCTGTCCGGTAGCTAAAAGTGTACACCCTGATTTGGTGCAGGATGTTACCTTTAACTGGTGAAACAGCTTTTAGCTTTTAGCTTTTAGCCGTTAGCTTTTAGCTTTTAGGAAATGCAGCGGAGAACATATTATGCTGATCTTCGCTGCATTTCCTAAAAGCTAAAAGCTAACAGCTAACAGCTACTCAGGATCTTCACCCCGATTGCACAATGCAAACACCGCTTCTCATCACAGTAATACTGCTTTAATTGTAACAGTGCCTGTGATTCCATCGCACTTTCGGGTATTACCCCCAACTCCGCCCAGCTATTGGTAATCCTGTTTTTTTCTGCCGGCAATTGTTGCAGGAAATGAAGGGCTTTCTCCTGGTAATATTTAAGGTTCTTTTGCTGTCCGTACAGGAACAGGAGCGGTAATACCGTATTGATAAGTATACCGTGCACCGCCTGTTTCCCCGGACGGTGCGTCTGCAGCACCTGCTGCCCAAACCGGTAATGGGTATGCCAGTAAGCAGACGGCTGTACGAAAAACAATTGTTCCAGCGCCGTTACCTCTGTGGCTTCCAGTATCCTGGAAAACAAGTGGGTGGTGTGCTGCAGCAACGCCGCAAAAGCTGCCAGCCGCATAKTAGGAAACGCTGCCGGGCGCATCCGCAGCCAGTTCCAGGTGTGGGGCGGCATAGGACAAAGCTTATACTTGTGGCGCAGGTGAAAATAGATCTCCTGCAACTGCAAAGCATATACGTCGGCATGCGGCTCCTCCAGCATCCCTGCCTGTCCGAATAACAGGGCTTCCAACTGCATTCCCTGGTGCCGGTGCCGCATGAGCACTACATGTGGCAGCGATTGTGCCACCTGCAGCAAGGGCAGGGCATTAATGGGCATGCCGTAACTCTGCGCCACTGCCCAGTAACAGACTTCTTCCCAGTTAAAATGGTTGCTTTGCAGCCAGGCGCGCAGGGCTCCCATCTTGCGCTCCCAGCGCTCTGCCAGCAGCCGCTCTTTCCAGCTAAGCCAGGTCAGTTGTGGTACCAGCGCGGCATGTGGCGCACAGGGCACAAAAGGTGTCAGCTCCCGCAACTGCTCATAACGCTGCAGCAACAATTTGGGAATATACTGCTGTAACTCCAGGCAGGGCACTCCCGGAATACGATCGGCCGGCATATCATGTACAAACACTACATGCAGAATGATACGCCCATACTGCAGGTTATGTTGATGCCCATGCCGGAACCAGTCGGAAGTTCTCAGATGCAGCTCTACCTGCCCTACCCATAAAGTAGTGCCGATCCTGATTTTTGCAGCCGAAAAATCAGGTCCACTGTGATGATTATGAAGTCCTGGATATAAGATCTGAACGGGTTCTCCACTGGTAGTGGTAAGATGGTCCTGCTTAAATAGCCGGAACGCCCAGATGTGCTGGAATAGCTCCTCAGAGAGCAGCGGGTTAACAAACATAAAGACATGGTTGGGTGTAAAATAATATCAGCTAAAGGTAATAAAACATCGTTTAATAAATAAATTCCCGATTCAATTTGGAAATCTGATCAAAGTGATATTACCTTTGCGCCAGTTCTTACACATCACTTATCCAGAAAGGCGGAGGGACTTGGCCCTGCGATGCCTTAGCAACCTTTCCTGATTTTACGATCAGGAAAAAGGTGCTAATTCCTGCCCCGGTGCAAATCGGGGAAAGATAAGTTGGCAGAGATAATACTTCACAGATATATATAACTTTCTAAAGGAGCTCTTCCAACACCATGGGAGAGCTTTTTTTATGCCCTCCCCACTCACCTTTCATGGATTTGTTGTTGTTTAAGTTGATCTTTAATGATAAAGTTGCAGCAGATAATTGTGCACATTGAACATCATTAAAAATACTTAATAACATGAAAACAGCTACACAACTGATTCATAGCATTCCGATAGACGAACTGACAGGCGCTATTTCTGTGCCTATCTATCAAACATCCACCTTTGTGCAGGAATCACCCGGCATAAATAAAGGCTTTGAGTTCTCGAGGGCAAACAATCCCACAAGAAAAGTGCTGGAAGACCTGATCTGCAACCTGGAAGAAGGGTTTGCCGGATTTGGGTTTGCCAGTGGTATGTCGGCCATAGATGCGGTACTGAAGCTGTTAAAGACCGGCGATGAGATCATGGCGGTGGAAGATACCTACGGTGGCATCTTCCAGATATTTAACCACATGTTTGAACGCTTCGGTATCAAAGTTAATTTCGTAGATACCAGCAACATCGATAAAGTACTGGCCGCCATTACGCCCAATACAAAAATCATCTGGCTGGAATCCCCTACCAATCCAACATTGCGCATTTCTGATATCAAATCTATCAGCAAAATCGCCAAACAACATAATATCCTGCTGGTAGTAGACAATACTTTCAGTACGCCTTTACTGCAACAACCCTTAACACTGGGCGCGGATATCGTTATCCACAGCGCTTCCAAATATCTTTCCGGTCACAGTGATGTGATTGCCGGACTGGTAGTCGTTAACAGCAAAATACTGGCAGACCAGATCCGCTATAATCAGAATATTTCCGGTAGCATCCTCAGTCCTTTTGAAGCATGGCTGACCATCCGCGGTATTGAAACACTGTACCTGCGCCTGGAAAAACAATGCAGCAATGCCACCGCTATCGCTAACTGGCTGGCCGCCCACCCCGCTATCGATAAGGTATATTATCCCGGACTGGCTACTCATAAAAATCATCATATTGCCCGTAAACAACAGAAAAATTATGGCGCACTGGTGAGCTTTTCCCTGAAAAGCGACAATATCAAAAATGCCATCCGCATTGTAAACGCTACCAAACTATTTAAACTGGCTGAGAGTTTCGGCGGCGTGAAAAGTATGCTGGCCCATCCGGCCACCATGACACATCGTAACATACCGGAAGAGTTCCGGAAAAAAACAGGTTTACAGGATTCCTGTATCCGTTTATCAGTGGGTATTGAAGATGCCGAAGATCTGATCAACGACCTGAAACAGGCGCTGGATAAATTAAATCATCCGGCCGGCAAGCAAATTACTGTTTTACAATAAAGCCCTTAGTGGTTAGCACACCACTTTGGCCTTCAGAAACTGATCATCTCTGAATTGCCAAAGACTAATTGCTGAGGGTGCAAGCTCAAAAAAAAGTATGGAAAACAAGACCATCAATTTAGGCATTTTCGGATTCGGCGTCGTAGGACAAGGAC
>NZ_JBFTSK010000053.1:0-55991 GCF_056399985.1 Chitinophaga sp. 01L420 | reverse complement strand
TTTCATGGCACATCGGTAAGGGACATAGCACAGGAGGYGGATGTAAATATTGCCATGATCTCCTATTATTTCGGATCGAAGGACAAATTACTGGAGACTATTTTCAGATATAGAATGGAAGCATCCCGTAAGTTCATCAATGAATTATTGGAGAACGATACGATGGAACCGCTTGAAAAAATAAACAGTCTCATTGACCGGTTTATTAATAAGATGCTGGGAGAACAATATTTCCAGTGCATTATGAGCCGGGAACAATTAAACAGCCAGCAAAGCCCCGTAAGGGATTTGATATGGCAACTGAAAGGGGAAATGCTCGGGTTAATGCAGCCCATTGTTACCCATGCGCAGGAAGCGGGCATTTTTCATAAAGATGTAGATGTTGAAATGTTGATGACGACTTTATTCGGGACTATTCATCAGGTAATACCTGCTCAGCATATACTAAAGAAAAGCGCTCCATCCGACGCCATCAGTGACGAAGATTACAGCGTGTATATTAAAAAAAGAGTAAGTATACATTTAAAAAAATTGTTCAAAGCAATCCTAACACATGAATTCTAAAAGCATATACGCACGATTATATGCGCTTGCATCGGGAATCCTGCTGACTTTTTTCTTTCAGACAGCATCCGCACAACAGAGCGTAAAACCGCTTTCGTTAAATGAAGCCATATCGCTGAGTATACAAAACAGCAAACAATTAAGAGTGAGCCACGCTAAAGTAGAACAAGCCACTGCCTCACTCAAAGAAGCAAATGAACGTCAGTTACCCGATGTAAGTGTTTCCGGTTCTTATCTTCGCCTCACTCAGCCGAACATAGACCTGAAACTGAAGCTGGGAGACAATAGTGGTGGTACCCCTGCAGAAAGCCCCAAAGTAAATCAGGCGGCTTACGGATCAGCCAATGTGTCTATTCCGATTTTTGCAGGTGGAAAATTACAGAGTGGTAAAGAATCTGCCCGTTACCTCGCAGAAGCAGCCAGGCTGGATGTTGATAAAGACCGTGAAGATGTTATCCAGAACACGATTGCTGCCTACAGCAATCTGTATAAATCAAAAGCTGCCGTAGCATTGGTACAGGAAAACATCCGTCAGTCGGATGAAAGAGTAAAGGAATTTTCCAACAAAGAAAAGAATGGCCTGCTTGCCCGTAATGACCTCTTAAAGGCAGAACTGCAACAGTCGAATTACCAACTGGCATTAATGGACGCTGAAAACAACCTGAAAATCGCTAACCTGAACATGGATATCATGCTGGGTTTACCGGATAACACCGTGATTCAGGTAGATAGCACCATCTTTAAAGTAGATAACAATATAGATGGTCGTGGTGTGGCGGAATTTGAGCAACTGGCTTATCAGAACCGTAAGGATGCGGCATCACTCAGCGCCCGCGAAAAAGCCGCATTTGCCGGCGTAAAAGGTGCAAAAGCAGATTATTATCCTTCACTGGCAGTGACCGGCGGATACATCGCAGCTTATGTACCGAACCTCATCACCATTACCAATGCAGTGACTGCAGGGGTAGGTGTTAAGTATAATTTATCTTCTCTCTGGAAAACAGGATCAAAAGTAGCAGGTGCTAAAGCTCAAATGGCAGAAGTACAGGCCAACGAAGCGAAGATCGCAGACAATATACACCTGGACGTGTATCAATCTTACGAAAACTACCTCCTGAGCCACAAGAAGATGGACACTTATATTAAGGCGATAGAACAATCAGAAGAAAACTACCGGATTACGAAGAATAAGCATGATAATAACCTGGCTACTACCACAGATCTGCTGGATGCAGATGTGGCTAACCTGCAGTCGCACCTGAACTACGCTTATGCTAAAGCAGATGCACTCGTAGCTTATAACAAACTGTTACAGGCAGCCGGTATACTGGAACCCAACAACAAATAATACGATCAAACTAATAAATATCAAAGCTGTGGAAACGCAAACTCAAACAAAACCTACTAACAATATAAACATGCAGGAAACAACCGCGCCTAAAAAGAAAAGCAAAGGGTTCGTCATAGTGCTGGCAGTGCTGGTGCTGGGTGGCGGCGCATTTGGTATCACTAAATATATTCATGGTCAGCACCATGAAGAAACAGATAATGCGCAGATCGATGCTAATGTAAGCCCGGTTATACCCCGCGTATCCGGTTATGTGAAAGAAGTGAGAGTAAAAGATAACCAGTTCGTAAAGAAAGGCGATACCCTGGTGATCCTGGATGACCGCGATCTGGCTATTGCAGTACAACAGGCAGAAAACGGTTTGTTTGCAGCACAGGCTAACCTGGGTGCTGCAGAAGCTTCTACCGCTGCTGCACAGGCAGGTATCAGCACTGCTCAGGCGCAGGTAGGTACCATCGATGCACAAATCGAAGCGGCGAAAGTAAACCTCTGGAGAGCCAGTCAGGATTTCGATCGTTACGCTAACCTGATCAAAGATCACTCTATCACACAGCAGGAATTTGAACAGGCTTCCGCTGCTAAACAAACGGCTGAACGTCAGCTGGATGTATTAGCTAAACAGAAAGCTGCTGCCGGTCGCCAGACCAGCGTGGTAACTTCCCAGAGCGGTGCTACTTCCAAACAAATCAATGTGGCAAATGCCGGTATCAAACAACGCCAAACCGATGTGGAAAACGCGAAGCTGAACCAGTCTTATGCTATCATCACAGCTCCTGAAGATGGTGTACTGTCAAAAATCTTCGTACAGCCAGGGCAGTTTGTTGCAGCCGGTCAGTCTTTATTCAGCGTGGTACTGAACACCACACCATGGGTAGTGGCTAACTTCAAGGAAACACAGCTGGACAAAATGAAACTGGGCCAGAAAGTAACCGTTCATATAGATGCTTACCCTGGTAAGGGTCTGGAAGGAAAAGTAACTTCTTTCGCACCAGCTACCGGTTCTAAATTCGCCCTGCTGCCAGCAGATAATGCTTCTGGTAACTTCGTGAAGGTGGTACAACGTTTACCGGTGAAAATAGAGTTCGATAATCCGAATGATGAACTGGTAAAACAGTTACGCCCGGGTATGAACGTACTGGTAGATGTGCATCTCAACTAATCATACAAATGAATAACAACTTACCCGGAGTTAATAATTAATGGAACGGAACCATGCAATAATTAACAGACAGGCGTAATCGATTCGACACAAAATATCATCAACAGAAAGGATCATGTTCGTCATTAATTATTAACTCCGGGTGAAATTGTTCTCATTCAAAATACAAAGTGCTGCATGCAACAAGAATCATTGATAGAATACGGCTCGCGCAGGGTGATCATTACGATCACCGCTATATTCTGCGCCTTGCTGGAGATAGTGGATACTACTATCGTAAATGTGGCGTTGAATGACATGCGTGGTAACATGGGCGCTACGCTCAGTGAAATAGGATGGGTGATTACGGCATATGCCATTGGTAACGTAATCATTGTACCGATGACCAGTTGGTTATCACAACAGTTCGGCCGTCGTAACTACTTTGCGGCGTCGATTATTATCTTCACCGTTTCCTCCTTCCTTTGCGGTAACGCAACGACCATGTTTGAGCTGATCATATTCCGCTTCATACAGGGTTTAGGTGGAGGTGCATTGTTGGTAACTTCACAAACTATTATCACAGAAAGTTATCCGCCTGAAAAACGCGGGATTGCCCAGGCCATCTATGGTTTAGGGGTAATCATTGGTCCAACTTTAGGACCTCCGTTAGGTGGTTTCATTACAGATAACTACTCCTGGCCTTATATCTTTTACATCAACATTCCCATCGGTGTGATCGCTACGCTGCTTACCCTGCAGTTTGTACGCAGCCCGAAATATGGAGAAAAACGTTCGATCAGCGAAATCGACTTCCTCGGTATCGGACTCCTGGCGCTGATGGTAGGCTCCTTACAATTTGTACTGGAACGCGGACAGGAAGATGACTGGTTTAATGACTCTACCATTACGGCCTTAACGGTAACAAGTGTATTGGCCCTGTTCTTTTTTGTATGGCGCGAGCTTACTTATAAGAACCCAATTGTGGAGCTGAGGGTGCTCAAAAATGGGAACCTCCGGGTAGGTACTATCCTGTCGTTTATTATGGGCTTTGGGTTATACGGATCTACGTTTATTATACCCTTATATACGCAAGGCTCACTGGGATGGACCGCTACACAATCAGGTATGCTGATGATTCCAGCTGCATTGACTACGGCAGTTATGATGCCGTTGATCGGTAAAATGCTGGAGAAAGGGGTACCACAACAATACATGGTAGCCAGCGGTATGTTCCTGTTCTTTGTCTTCTGTTTCTGGGGATATAAGATCATTACACCGGCTGATACCGGTTCTGAATCTTTCTTCTGGATGCTGATTGTACGTGGTATTGGTATGGGTTTACTCTTTATTCCTATCACCACTTTATCATTGTCTGGATTGAAAGGACAGCAGATTGGTCAGGGTGCCGCCTTTACGGGTATGATGCGTCAGTTGGGAGGTTCATTCGGAGTAGCATTGATTACTACGTTTATGGCCCGCCGGAATATGATGCACCGTAGCGACCTGGTAGCTAAACTGGATACCAATAACCCAGATGTTATTAGCCGGGTAAATGGTTTACAGCATAGTTTCACCGCCAAAGGCATGGATCCTCATCAGGCACTGAATACGGGCTATAAGTTACTGGATTTCACAGTCACCAAACAGGCAGCCACCTTATCTTATATGGATGTGTTTCTGTACCTGGGAATTCTATTCCTGATTTGTGTGCCATTTGTACTGATGGTAAAAGCTAAGAAAGCACCGAAACTGGATCCGTCTGCTATGCACTAATGGAACAGTTTTCAACATAAAAATATTGTTGCAATAACAGTGTAACAGTTGTAGGTTTAGGTAAATAAGCCCCGATTTTAATCGGGGCTTTTGTTTTGTCGGGCCAATGAATTAAATTCATATAAAGCCCCCACACTATGGAAACATTTGGTCACGTAAGAATGGTGATAGGATTTATCCTTAGTCTTAGTATTGCACACCTCCTGAAAGGCACTGCCAAATTCATACAACATCCAAACCGGGAAAAGCCTTACTGGATACACCTTTCCTGGGTATTCTATATCTTCATTCTGCTGATACACTTCTGGTGGTGGGAAATGCCGCTGTATTCCATCAAAAAATGGACCTTCCCGGAATATATCTTCGTGATATCCTTTATCACTACTTTCTTCCTGCTTTGTGCATTACTGTATCCGGATGACCTGAAAGATTATACCGGTTACCCCGACTACTTTTATTCGCGGCGAAAGTGGTTCTTTGGTGTGCTGGCCTTTTCCTTTATCGCAGATGTGGTGGATACCTTATTAAAGGGAGAGATATACTATCATCATTTTGGCATCGAATATCCGATACGCAATGTTGTTCATATTGTGTTGTGCCTGTTGGCCATAAAAATCAGTAACCGGACCTTTCACGGGGCCCTGGTACTTGCTTTTATCTTGTATGAGATGTCTTATATACTCCGGTTGTATTTATCTGCTTAATATTAAAAAGGAGTTACAATTAGTCAGTGGGAACTGCCTTTTTAAAACATACACTTTCTTCTACGCCAGCGTATTGGCCATAATTTGGAATGAGAGTGTAACCATTTTTATGATAGAGTGCAATTGCCTCCGGCAGTATTTTTCCTGTTTCCAGGATGCAATAGGAAGCGTGTAACCCGAGGAAATATCCTATTTCCAGTGTAAAGCTAATAAAGTAATTAAAAATTCAACGCACTTTTATAAACAGCTGGATGCCGTTAAAGCCCATCTGTACTACATTCCATGGATCACCGGTTTCATCGTCATATCATCTTACATGAGAGGAGAAACGGAAACTTGCCTGGTATTTATCTGCCTAGCTGGAATTCCGTACAATCAGCTCCGTCTTTAATACACGGATAATACTTTTCCATTCACTTACGTCGCGGTTGATCTGATCGATCAGCAATTGTGCGGCGGTTCCCCCGATTTCTTTTACCGGTTGTGATACTGTGGTTAATGAAGGGTGAATAAGACCTGAGGCGAAATCATTGCTGAAGCCCACCACTGCAATATCTTCTGGCACATGTAACCCTCTTTTTTTAACCACTTGTATAATCTCTATCGCAGTAGGGTCACTGATCGCGAAGATGGCGTCCGGAGGATGGGGAAGGTTTAAAAGGTGATTGACATAAATATGCACCTTATCGAGATTCAGATCATACGGAATCACCAGGTCTTCATCCAGTTCAATATTGTTTTTTCTTAACGCTGCTTTATAACCATTCAGTCTTTTCTCGCTTATCTTCAGCGATGGTGGCCCCGACAGGTGTGCAATCCTTTTCCTGCCTCTTTCGATGAGGTGATTTACGGCACGGAAGGCGCCATCATAGTCGTCCACAATTACTTTGGGCACATCCATTTCATCACATACGCGGTTAAAAAATACGATGGGAATGCCTTTGCGCTGGAATATTTTTAAATGGTCGAAGTTCTTTGTTTCCTTTGTAATGGATACCAATACACCGTCTACCTGGTTCGCCAGCATCACTTTTGTGTTGGCCACTTCTGTTTCGTAGGTTTCATTGGATTGACAAATCACCGTGTTGTAGCCGGCTTTGCTGGCCACTTCCTGTGCGGCGATGGTAATATTGGGAAAATAAGAACTGGTAAATTCTGGTACGATGATGCCAATCGTATTCGTTTTTCGCGTCACTAGACTGATCGCCAGCATATTGCGCTGGTAATCCATTTTTTCAGCCAGGTCCAGCACTGCTTGCCTGGTCAAGGTATTTACGCTGGGATGCCCGGTCAGGGCTCGTGATACGGTTGATTTAGAGAGCTGGAGCGCTTTAGCAATATCGATAATTGTTACCTGGTGTCGCTTCATGGCCGTTCGTTTTTGTAAAGAAACACAATAATATCAGAATTGGGAACATTCCCAATTTATGGGAATGTTCCCAATCGTAAAATCATCATTTTTTTATTCATCGGGTAGCAGTTAGTTATAATCTTTGGATAGAATAAATTCTCACGATATGAAAGAACTGTTGCTCACAACCTCTTTTGTGCCAGCTATGCCTATACCTGTCACTTTATGCCAACCAACTACTGCTCACCGCGTACGCGAACACATGGAGTAGCCATCTGTAGCCTGTTAGGGCCTGGATCAATTTTAAATGATGTGAATGAATCAATCTGACTAAAACACTAAAACACGTTTGGGGGTATGCATAAAAATGTTCGCTTATCAGCAGGGTATCTGCTTATCCTGTTCTTTATCATCTTCCCGGCTACCGTAATAGTAGCACAGCAGCCCGCCACGGCGCCGGCGGAAAAGAAAGTCATTACAGGCAAAATAACAGAAGCCGCAGGAACACCCTTAATAGGGGTGACTGTCCGGGTAAAAAATAATCAAATATCCGCCATTACCAATGAAAACGGACTATACAACATCAGCGTAAGCAGTGCCCCTGGCACCATACTCGTTTTTACCTATGTGGGATTTCTCCCCAAAGAAATAAAACTCACGGTCGGCAGGAGTGTATATAACACCGTACTGGAACCGGCTATAAAAGGGCTGAATGACGTGGTGGTGATCGGCTACGGCACCGTAAAAAGAAAGGATCTCACGGGGTCGGTAAGTGCCGTTAAAATGGCCGATCTGGCCAAGGCACCGGTGCCTTCCTTTGAAGAAGCACTCGGAGGCCGCGTTGCCGGTGTACAGGTTTCGGCCAGCGACGGACAGCCAGGATCCTCTCTGAATATCGTTATCCGAGGTAATAACTCGGTTACACAAGACAACTCTCCCTTGTATGTAGTGGATGGATTCCCCATGGAAAATCCTTCCAACAACATTTTCAACCCGGAGGAAATTGCTTCCATCGAAGTGCTGAAAGACGCTTCCGCTACGGCTATTTATGGCGCAAGAGGCGCCAATGGCGTGATCATCATCACCACCAAAAAAGGTAAAACAGGGGTACCTTCCGTTTCCTATCAAACCTGGATGGGATTCCAGGAAAATATCAAAAAGCAGGAGATGATGAGTCCCTACGAGTTTGTGAAATACCAGCTGGAGCAAAACACCGCCGTTTATACACCCATCTACCTGAAAGAAGGCAAAACACTGGAAGACTATAAAAATGTAAAGGGAGTAGACTGGCAGGACCAGGTTTTCAGAAAAGCATTTATGCAGAACCACAGTCTCTCTTTAAGAGGAGGCAACGATAAAACCACTTATTCGCTTTCCGGCTCCCTGCTGGATCAGAACGGGATTATCATCAACAGCGGTTTTAAACGATACCAGGGAAGGGCCATCCTGGACCAGCAGGTCAATGAAAAAATAAAAGCAGGCATTAATCTCAACTATACAGCTACCAAAACTTATGGTGCCGTGGCTGCGCCAACACCATCTGGCCCTACCTCCAGCCTGATGTACAGCGTTTGGGGATACCGGCCGGTAACAGGTGATTCGGCCAGCGATGGGTCACTGATAGACGAGCCATTTGATCCCGATGTGGATCCGTTGAGTGAGTATCGCATGAATCCCATCATTTCTACCAAAAATGAATACAACCCGCTATTCAATAATACACTGATCACTAATGCCTATATCGAATACAAGCCGGCAAAATATTTTACGTTAAGAATAGCAGGAGGATTGACGAAAGAAACTCAACGCAAAGAGATCTTCAATAGTTCCAATACCCGCCTGGGAAATCCGAAAAGCAGCCAGCTAGGTGTGAACGGATCCATTAGTAACACAGAAAAAACCAACTGGCTGAATGAAAATACCCTCACCTATGCCCGGGTGATCAACAAGGATCATAGCCTGAATGTATTGGGTGGTTTCACGATGCAAAAGGCCACCTATTATAATTACGGGTTCTCCGCCAGCCAGCTGCCGAATGAGTCGCTCGGCATGAGCGGCCTGGATGAAGGCATCATCAATACTGCGCCGACTGCAAAATCATCCAACGCGCTGATGTCTTTCCTTGGCAGGGTTAACTATGGTTATAAATCACGTTACCTGCTCACGCTTTCCTTCCGGGCGGATGGTTCTTCCAAATTCCCTGTCAACAACCGCTGGGCCTATTTTCCATCGGGCGCAGTGGCATGGCGGATCATCGAAGAATCTTTCATGAAAGATCTTTCGTTCCTCTCGGATGCCAAGATCCGCGCGGGCTACGGTACCACCGGGAATAACCGGGTAGGTGATTTTGCCTACCTTACTTCGCTGCAGCTTTTCCCGTATTCCGGCTACAGCTTTGGCAATTCTCCCGTGCAGGGCATTATACCGAGCAACCTCGGATATCCAAAACTTAAATGGGAAACCACCAGGCAAACGGACATCGGCATAGACCTCGGGTTTTTAAAAAACCGGATCATGCTCGCCGTGGATTATTATAAGAAGAATACAAAAGACCTTCTGTTAAACGCCACACTGGCGCCATCTTCAGGTTACCTGAGTGGTATCAGGAACATTGGAAAGGTATCTAACGAAGGATTGGAGTTTACGGTGAACACGACAAATATCCAGCGGAAAAAGTTTACCTGGTCTACCAACTTCAACATATCCTTTAACCGCAACAAAGTATTGCAGTTGAATGAAGGGGAGCCCAGTTATGCTTCCAGGATCACCTGGGGTAACTTTAATAATGCTTATCCCTATATCGCTATTCCAGGCCACCCGATCGCATCATTTTATGGGTTTATGTTTGATGGCATCTACCAATACAGTGATTTTGATCAATCCAATGGCACCTATGTGCTGAAAGACAAAGTACCTAACAATGGCAATCCCAGGAGCAGCATACAACCGGGGTATATTAAGTTTAAAGATATCAATGGAGATGGACAGGTGGATAATAATGACCTGACCATCATCGGGAATCCTAATCCGATACATACCGGTGGTATCTCCAATAATTTTACTTATAAGAATTTTGACCTGAACGTGTTCTTGCAGTGGAGTTATGGCAATGACATTTTGAATGCCAATCGCATAGAGTTTGAAAATGGTGATGTAACAAGAGCATTCCTGAATATGTTTGCTTCTTATGCCGACCGCTGGACGCCGGACAATCAAAGTAACAAGCTATACAAAGTAGGAGGGCAGGGGCCATTGGTATATTCTTCCAGAACTATTGAAGATGGCTCTTACCTGCGGTTGAAAACGGTGGCACTCGGATATAATCTACCCGCACCACTGTTGAAGCAGGCTAAAATAAAAGCATTGCGTGTATATGCTTCTGCACAAAATCTCATTACCTGGACAAACTACTCAGGACTGGACCCGGAAGTATCTGTAAGACAATCGGCTTTAACACCGGGCTTCGACTGGTCCGCGTATCCTAAAGCAAGAACGATCACTTTCGGTCTTGATGTGACCTTTTAATGAACTAAAAAAGCTGCCATTATGAAATCAGGGACAATAAATATCAAAAAATATATCCTGCTGCTTTGTCTTTTTAGCCTTAGCACATTCAGCGCCTGTAACAAATTCCTGGATACCCAGCCGGAAGATTTTGTAACGCCGGAAAATTATTATAATACAGAAGCAGACCTGGACAGGGCGTTGAATGGGGTGTATAACCGGCTGATAGATAATTTCGGGAGAATGTATTCAAGAGGATTGTTCAGCTTCCTCGCCATCAGCGACGAGTTTTTCTACAAGAATGTGTCGGTAAATAATTTAAAAGTAATGGACTTTGATGCCGGTCAGCTGGATGTAGGTAAATTATGGGAAGTGGCCTACCAGGGCATAGACCGGGCTAACCTGCTGCTGGAGAATGTAGACAAGCCAAAGATGGATGAAAAAAAGAGAGCCGCTATCAAAGGACAGGCATTGTTTTTAAGAGCGTATTTTTATTTTATCCTGGTAGATAATTTCGGAGGTGTGYCGTTGAAACTTTCTTCGACCCAATCTCCAACAGATCCTTCCGTATCCCGCGCTACCGTGGCAACCGTATATGACCGGATCGTGAGCGATATGAAAACTGCTGAGCCATTGGTGAATGACATCAGTACATACACCAATAACGAAAGGGTGACCACCACCACGGTACAGGCAATACTGGCCAGGGTTTACCTGACTATGGCAGGAGAGCCGCTGAAAGATGTGTCAAAGTATGCAGATGCACTCACCTACGCGGATAAAGTGATCACTTCGGCTAAGCATTCTCTGAATACAGACTACAGTGCCATATTTATCAATCATTCCAAAGATATTAACGAACCCCAGGAATGCCTGTGGGAAATAGGTATGTATGGCAATCAGCAGGGATCACAACAACTCGCAGGCGGGGTAGGCATTGAGAATGGCCTGGAGTCCGCCTATGATAATATTGGATTCTCAGGTGGAGCCGTACATCCCACTGCCAGGTTATTCAGTTTGTTTGGTGCAGACGATAGGCGGAGGGATTGGGCCATTGCTCCCTACAAATATGGTACTATCAATGGTGTGGTTGGTAAAGTGCCTTATACGGATGTACAGATCTACGATCGTACCGCCGGTAAATGGCGTCGCGAATATGAAACATCACTTCCTAAAACCAGGCTCTATAACTCCACCAACTTCCCGGTGATCCGTTATGCTGATGTATTGCTGATGAAGGCCGAGTCGGAGAATGCCATCAATGGCCCGGTACCAGCCGCTTATAACGCCGTTAATATGGTGAGAAGAAGAGGGTATGGCAAACCACCCGCCACTCCTGATCCGGCGGTTGATCTGCCCGCAGGGTTAGGTAAAGATGAGTTTCTTGCCGCATTACAGGACGAACGCGCCCGGGAACTTTGTTTCGAAGGCATGCGTAAGCATGACCTGATCCGATGGGGATTATACCTGTCTAAAATGCAATCGCTGGCTGCGGAAATTGCGGCTACCGCACCGAGTGCGTGGAAATATGCCGGCAATGCCGCCAAAAATACAACGGCAAGAAATGTAGTGTTTCCTATTCCAACCACCGAGCTGACCATTAACCACCTGGCAGAACAAAATAAAGGCTGGTAAAAGGAGATTGAAAAAAGCATTAAATGTATCTTACTATGCGAAATTTAATATACCTGCTGATGGTTGTTTTTATACTGATATCCTGTGCAAAGGAGAAAGTGGAAACGCCCTCACTGGAAGTAGCCACCGCTTCATTGACTTATAAAGCCGGGGATACGGTGATCTTTAACTTTACAGGCAACCCGGATAATATCATCTTCTATTCCGGAGAGCCCGGACACAGCTACGCGTTCCGAGAGCGTACCAGCGCGGAAAATGATCTGCAGATTAATTTTAAGACGTTTGTACAGTTTGGGTTAATTTATAAAAATCTGCAGTTACTGGTATCAAATGATTTTAACGGCATAACAGATACCACCAACGTGAGAGCAGCCACCTGGAAGGACATTTCTGACCGGGCAGTTTTTTCCACCGGACAGGATAACACACCATCGGGTACCATCAGTTTAAAAGAATTTGCAGACCCGAAAAATACAGCAGCACGTATTTATGTAGCGTTTAAATATGCTGATTATAAAAAGCCGCAGGGACAAAACAGGTGGGTGATCCGGACCTTTGAAGCCAATAATATTTCTCCGGATAGTGTGGTATCTCCGCTGGCGGCATTATCTACTGCGGGATGGAAAGCGTACGACTTTAAGAACACCGCCTTTGTGTGGGCCGTTACTACTACGCAGTTATTGATGCCCAATAGTAATAAAGATGCGGCTGATAACGAGGATTGGGTGATCAGCAAAGGCTTTGATCCTTTCTCTATTAAGCCGGATGCGGGTATTGCGCTGAAAAATATCAGTACTACCTTATCATCCTATAAATACCGCTACACGAAACCCGGTACTTATAAAGTGGTATTTGATGTATCTGCCGTACGGTATAATGGTGAAAAGAGAGCAACGAAAGAACTTACATTAACTATCACTCCATAGACAGGAGTTAAACAGAAGAAGCTGATGAACACTGTAATTGATACGTCTGTCATTATTGTATTTTCCTTATTTATTATGCTGGTGGGTTTTTCCTTTTCCAGGACGGGGAGAAATCTGAAATCCTTTTTTGCTGCCGGTGAATCAGTACCCTGGTTCATTGGCGGTTTATCGCTTTTTATGAGCTTCTTTTCGGCGGGCACTTTTGTTGCCTGGGGGTCCATTGCCTATAAATATGGATGGGTGGCTATTACCATACAATGGACGATGTGTATCGGGGGATTGGTAACGGGGCTGTACCTGGCGCCCCGGTGGAAAGCTACCGGCAATCTCACGGCGGCGGAATTTATCAGGGAGCGCCTGGGGGTAAATGTGCAGAAGATCTATATCTATATTTTTATGGTGGTATCGTTGCTGATCAAAGGTTCGGTGCTTTACTCCGTGGCGCGGCTGGTCAGTGCATCACTCGGACTTCCTTTGATGCCGTCTACGGTGGTACTCGGACTGTTTATGATTGCCTATACCGCCGTGGGCGGGTTATGGGCGGTAATGGTAACCGATATACTGCAGTTTGTGATCCTCACCGCCGCCATCCTGATTATTATACCATTGGCTTTTGATGCTGCCGGCGGCGTGCAGCATTTTTTACATTTCTCACCGGAAGGTTTTTTCAGTGTAGTAAATGGAGAATATACCTGGGGTTTTATCCTGGCTTTTGCATTGTACCATGTTTTTTATATTGGTGGCAACTGGACTTTTGTGCAACGGTATACCAGCGTAGATGTGCCCCGTTCCGCCTCGAAGGTGGCTTATCTTTTTGCAGGACTATATATCATCAGCCCTGTATTGTGGATGCTGCCGCCGATGTTATACAAAAGTATTAACCCCGGATTGCAGGGACTTGAAACAGAAAATGCGTACCTGATGATGTGTCAGCATGTATTGCCGGCCGGCCTGATGGGCCTCATTCTTACCGGTATGTATTTTTCTACTTCTGCATCAGCTAATACCGCGTTGAATGTAGTATCTGCTGTTTTTACCAACGATATCTACAAAGGATCCATCAACCCGCAGGCAACAGATAAAAAACTCATGCGTGTGGCGAGGATATCTTCCTGGTTCTTTGGACTAGGTATGATATGCATTGCGCTGATTGTTCCGTATATCGGTGGCATCGTAGAATTTACGTTGAGTATCGGCGCCGTTACCGGTGGTCCGTTGCTGGCGCCTCCTATATGGGCACTGTTTTCAAAACGACTAACGGGCAAGGCTACCCTGTATATTACGGGGATCAGCCTGGCCACCAACCTGGTATTTAAAATCATTCTTCCGCTCGCTACGGGTCATGGCTTGAGCCGTGCTAATGAAATGTTGCTGGGTGTAGGACTGCCATTCGTGATGCTGGCCTTATATGAAGCGTATGCTTATTACCAAGGGCGCACAAGTGAAGAATACCGTCTGCTCACACTATTAAGAGCCCAACGCAGGGAAACCGTGCGGGAAGTAGATGAACTGGAAGAACTGGAAATAAAAAAGCAGAACAAGTTTGGTTTGAAGGTGATTGCTTTTTCTCTCGCCTTTATTGCCTTGCTGCTATTTGGCTTGTGTTTCTTTTCCGGCAAGAGCGCCGGACTGGTGGCAGGCATCGCCACCGTTATCCTGTTAGCGGCGGCCATTCCTTTCCGGGCATCGCGGCAGGTGAAAATTAACCCGGTGTCGTCACCATCTGCACATTTCGTGAATTAAAACAGCTCCCTTGAAAAAATTATCAGCTATATTATTATATGCCCTGTGTATTGGTGTCATGCGGGTGAATGCCCAGCAGCAGCCGGTGTTGTCTAATCCGGCGCTGCAGCTTTCCTGGGTAAATAAAAACGGACAGTGGCATATGAAAAATATCTCCATAAAAGATAAAGATCACTGGCAGCAACTGCCCCATACCAGTGGAGAATATACGTTGCTGTATGCAAAGGATAAACCAGAGAATACACCCATCAACTTGTATGATAAGAGCGGTAAAAAAATCATCTTTCCGGAACCACAGTATAAGTACATCATTCCTTTATGGGAAGCCGCGCTGCAGCCCGTGCCGATGAACACAGCCGGAGAAGCCATTCATTTTTATCCTGCTTCGGTAAAAAATAGCGGTGATCAGTTGACTTTCACTGCTGAAAATAATAAAGCGGTGATTACTTCCCGCTGGCGCCTGGATACCGCATTTAACACAGACGTGCTCGTAGAAATATTGTTGCAGGCAAAAGAAGATGGTTATTATTCACTGGCTTCACCCACGCTGGCCACTGTTCCTGAAAGTGAACTGGCCTGGGCAGGCATACCCGGTTATTTTCAAAGCAATGCCATAGAAAAAGATTTTATCAAAGCATATGCCTATATGCAGGGCATTCCTGATAAACCGGTAATTGTCAGGGAGAGAACAGCGGCTACCTTGTCGCCTTTTATCAGTACAAAAAACAAGCTGACCTGGGCAGTCATACCGGCACCCGGCACAGGACGGGACCCCTGGGAAGATGATGCCAGAACACAAGATAACTGGCAACTGGGGCTGTCATTGATGAACCGGGAGGGAGCACTTACCCCCACCATCTATCACCCGGTGTTGGGAGAAAAAGGGTCCTTCCTGAAGAAAGGAGATACCGTGACATTTTCCTTCAGGTATACACTGCAGCATGGCAGCTGGTACACCGTATTTAAACATGCCGTAAATGATGTATACCATTTCAATGATTTTCTGGCTCTGAAAAAAACGCGTCAATCGCTGACCAGCCGCATATTATCGATGCATAAATACCTGGTGGATAATAAAACATCGCTATGGAATATAACGGACTTTAACGGTATGGACATGGGCGCACAATCCTACCTGGGTGGGGTGTATGGCTCGGAAAAAGACGCCATGAAAAATTCTGACTACGGCGCTATGTGGATGCTGGCCACTATTACAGACGATACTGTATTACAACAAACCCGCCTGCCTTATGCGCGCAACTTTAAATTGCAACAGCAGGATACGCATCCTGGTTTTTTCAACGGTGCCACTGCAGGGCAATATTATCTTTCAAAAAGTAAAAGATTTACAGAAGAATGGGGACCTTATGTAGAACCCATTGGCGTTACCTATTACATGATGATGGACATCGGTAATATGCTGTTGTTTAACCCGGGAGATGCTGCATTAAAGAAAGAGCTGCAATCCGCTGCCGACAGGCTGTTGGCGTGGATGAGTAAAGAAGGAAAGTGGGCAGTAGGATATGATCACATATCCGCAAAGGAATTGTTTACCGATGTGGAAGATCTGCGTCCAACTTTTTACGGGTTGTTGATCGCCTGGAAAATATTGAAAGAAGAGAAATATCTGGCCGCTGCGAAACGTGGTGCAGACTGGTATATAAAAGAAGCGACTGCAAAAGGGCATTTCCTGGGTGTTTGCGGAGATACGCGTTTTGTTCCTGATTTTGCTACAGGACAAAGTGCCCAGGCGTTGCTGGATCTGTATGATATTACAAAGGAGCATAAGTATCTGCAGGCAGCTATCAGTACGGCACAATTGTATACTACTTCTATCTATACTCACCCTGTTCCTTCCGCCAAAAGTAAAATGGTGAACGGTGTGCAACGGCAGGACTGGGAAATAAGCCAGGCCGGATTAAGTTTTGAGCATGGCGGTATGCTCGGTTCTGCCAATCATCGTGGCCCCATTCTGTTGGCCAGTCATGCCGGCATGTTTGTAAGGATGTTTATGTTAACCGGTGATTCTCTTTTCCTGAACATGGCCCGTGCCGGCGTACTCGGAAGAGATGCATTTGTAGACAGTGCTACCAGCGTGGCGTCTTACTACTGGGATGTGATGAACAAAGGGGCTGGTCCTTATCCGCATCATGCCTGGTGGCAGGTAGGGTGGATCACAGACTACCTGTTGTCGGAAATGGAAATGCGATCGGCAGGTAAAGTAAAGTTCCCCCGGGGATTTATCACACCCAAGGTAGGCCCGCACGAGACCTATGGTTTTGCCGCAGGGACGGTGTTTGGTACTGCCGCCAGTTTGCTGCTGAAGGAGGGAATGCTGAAAACAGATAACCCTTATCTCGACTACTATTATGCGATCAATACACAACAGCAAAAACTGTTTTTGTTATTGTTGAACGATGATGATGATCCGCTGGAGGCTACGCTGCAACTGGATGCAGATAAGGTGATCCGCGGCAAAAGAATAAAGCCGGTCAGCTGTTATCAGATCAGCGCGAACGGTAATAAAGAAACGATACTAACCAACCATACATTCCAGGTAACTATACCTGCTTACGGACTCCGTGTAATCGCCATCAATTATGAACTGCTTAATCAATAAATATTTTTATTTGGTCGCTATATGCTGCTTCCTGGGAGTATCAGCGGTGCAGGCGCAAACGGCTTACCTGGTGGAAGCGGAAGACTTTCAATTCAAAGGGGGCTGGCAGGTAGAAAAAGTACCTGGCATAGCCGTTTCGAATCATACCATCCTCCGTGTTTTTTCAGGTAAGGTAAAGGCGCCGGATGCGCTGACAGTGATTAATATCAAAACGGCAGGCACATTTGCCGTTTGGGTGCGTACGCCGGATTATCCGGCCAATCAGCCCGGCACCCGTTTATTCCAGGTGGCGGTGAACGGACAGGCCCTGGAAAACGAATCCGGTCAGCATGGCAAGGAGGGCTATTACTGGGAGAAAGCAGGTACCGCTGCGCTGGATGCCGGTGAGAACGTAATCACCCTGCGTGATACGAAAGGTAATTTTGGAAGATGTGATGCCATTTTGCTGACGGGTTTGAATGTTGACCCTAACGAAGAGAAACTGGCMGCGTTGCAGCGGTTTAAAATAGCACCCCTAACGGTGACGTATATACCGCCAGCTATCACTGCCCGCTCCATCGGCGTAGCAAAGATCTCCTCCAATGCAAAGGTGATAGCTGCTGTCAGCAATGGCAAACTACGGCTGCAATTTGTGACTGCAGCGGTATCGGATGGGCCCCCGCGCATAGTGGCCATGAATAGTTTCAGGAAAGATAACCGATGGATCGATGTACCAGCAAATGGTGATGCAAACAGGATATTCCTGTTAAGTACCCATGATCCGCAGATCAGTTTCGGTAGTTTCTTTCCTTCCAGGAATGGCTCCACCGCTTATGGTAGTTTTCAAAGCCGGGGTAAAACGTTCCGCGTACTGTCGCCGGAAAGTCTGAGCAATCCCTTCCTGGCAGGGCTGCGCCGGGAATGCTTCCCAGTAAGTGTGAAACAACTTCGCAGCAACACCATAGAGGTGACCTATCAGACTGCTGATAAGGAAACGGTGAAGGGGATATGGGAGCTGGCAAATGGCAGCAGTCACCTGTTACTAACGTTAACGTATATACCAAAAGAGGCAGGATATTACAGTCTCGCTGTGAGTGCTTTTTCCGGCGTACAAAAAGAACAGGTAGCCGCCATACAACTGCCGCCCATGTTCCAGTATCAGCGCATTCCTGAACATCCGGTGATGCTGCCGGCAGCCATGATGCCGCAACCCCTGGCCATGATGGAAACCAAACAGGGTACAGGAAGCGTGACTGCTTTTATTACGGGTACACCAACAGATTTTCCGCTGGCCTGGGGAGAAGCTTTTGCTTCGCCGATGGGCTTTGCGATTAAGAACCTGGAAAATGATGTGCAGCCGGTAGCGTTTTCACCGGTGCTGGGATTAGATGATTCGCAGCTGGCGGCGGGAAAGGCGCTCACCCGTGAATTTGCGTTAGGTGCATTGCCATCGGGTTGGAATGATGCGATGGAATATATATCAGACAGTATTTATAAAGTAAAGGATTACCGCACACAGAGCGGTACCTCGCTGACTGAAACTGTATTCAATATAACGGAGCTGATCAGGAATGATACGGCGGCAGGCTGGGCTCCGTCACTCAAAGGGTTTTACGATATAGAGGCAGATCCGGCCATAACGCCAACGGTGGTGCAGGCAGCGCCCCTGGCGGTTATTTCGGCTGCGGTGTTGGAAAAAGATGAAGACTTTTATATCAGCAGGGCATTGCCTACCATTGAATATACATTGTCCCGCAGTGGATTCAGGTGGTCACGCGGTATTTCAGGAACCTCATTTAACAGAGATAAACAATCGCTGGTGCTGAGTCCTTTTAATTCACAATTTACCACCGCTTACTACGAAGGATTGCATCAGTTGCTGGGCGGCGCCAATCCCTGGCTGGAAGACATTGCACTTCCCGGAAATAAAATAAGGCCCACCAAAGGGTATTCTGTGAACATACCGGCCTGGACGCAGGAGCTGGCCGCTTACCGTCTCACAAAAAATAAAAGTTGGCTGGATGCAGCTACTACGCATGCAAAAGAATTTATTGCCAGCGAAGTGTATGGCTCTAAAACGCAGCCTTTAGGTAAACAGCCTTTTTACAACGCGGCTTTTTATGCTTACTGGTGGGAGCTGACAGATCTGTTTGAGGTAACAAGCGATACCGCTTTCCTTACGGCCGCTGCCACATCAGCTTTTCAAACACTGGCAGGGGTGAGGGTGTACCCGGAAGTGACCGATCAGTTGCAGACTATTCATCCGGGCAACAAGTATGATGGCAATACCACCATGTGGTGGAAAGGAGGTGAAAAATACCGTCTTGGTTTTCCGAGAAAGAACGGTGATGCACCGGAGAAGCAGGTGTCGCAAAGCCTGGTATCGCCTGTGGGATTGGGATTTGAGCAGCCTTATACTTTTTTTGATCCGGGTAAGCTGGTAAGACCTGTATTTATGAGTAGCTGGGCGCCGCACCTGTTGCGTTTGTTCCGGGATGATCACCGGAAAATATTTGAGACCTATGCGCGCAATGCGGTGATAGGCCGTTTTACGAATTATCCGGGTTACTATGCTACCGGCTTTACAGATATTACTATGCAGCCGGACTTCCCTTACAAAGGTCCGGATGTAAGCTCTGTTTATTATCATCATATTCCACCGCATCTCGCCTTTACGCTCGATTTTCTGGTAACGGAAGCGATACAACGTTCTGAAGGAAAAGTAAATTTTCCTTATGGAAAACAGGATGGTTTTGTATGGTTTAACAACCGCATTTTTGGTGGTGGCAGCGGAAATATATTTGACGACAAACAGGTGCGTCTCTGGATGAAAAGAGGGCTGGTAACCATTGATCGCCGGGAGCTGAATTATGTTACAGGTATTTCTGCTGACCGTTTCTGGGTGCTGTTATTGAATGAATCGCCCGATGCGCTAAACGCTGATATTAATATCGGGAAAGAAGTTGACGTGAAAGATAATGCCGCTGCTACATACTATGCGCGGGCTGCGGCTTCGCCGGCAGTGTTGCCTATGAATAACCGGCAATTACGTATATCCGTTGCCGGTAAAGGTTTTGCTGCCTTCTCTCTGCCGCTGACTGTGAAAAAAGAAACCAAATATATAGCGCCGGTGAAAAATGGTATGCAGGTGCTGGACCTGGGTATGGGCGTTGGGAAGTGTTATGCTTTCAGGATACGTTCTCCTTTTGGATGGGATGCGATATACACTTACCTGGAATCGCCTCCTGAAGCAGGTTTACAGGCCGCCTTTGTATTGAACGGAGAAAACCGCGGCCTGACAGCATATCCTTATGAAAGTTCGTTTTACCCACTGAATGCTGCTAAGGATGCCGTGTTGAAAGTAAAGGTACGCACCAGCAGCGGGGCCGAAAAAGAAGGGACCATTAAATTTGATAACAGCGCCAAATAATAATTATGAAACAATATTTTATTTTCTCCAGCCTGGTCATATGTATGGGAATGTCATTGACAACAATTGCACAAAGCCAAGACGACCCGGAACGGGAAAAGCTGGTAGCTTTGTCGCGGGTAGGTGCTTCGCCTTTATATTTTAATCCTGCTGATACATTGGTACCATTGATAACGCCAGGCGACTTCTACAACAATACAGAATGTATCGTACGTGGGGGATTACCTCATTTTTTTGAAAAGGCTTCCTCTGGTAAACCGGTGACCATCGGTTTTATAGGCGGCAGTATCACCCAGGGTAAGCAATGCTATCGCACCCAGGCGGCAAGGTATATACAATCATTATATCCATCTGTTGCCATGAAAGCGCTCAACGCCGGCGTGTCGGGAACAGGTACAGACCTGGGCGCCTGCCGTTTGCAGGATCAGCTGTTGAAACACCATCCTGACCTGATATTTGTGGAGTTTGCCTCGAACGGCGCTTATACAGATGGCATGGAAGGCATTGTGAGGCAGATCCGGAAATATGATCCCACAATTGATATCTGTCTGATCTATACTATCCATAACGAGGCTACGAGAATATATGTGGCTGGTGGCATACCGGCGCATATACAGGCGCTGGAAAAAATAGCGGTTCATTATAACCTGCCATCTGTACATCTTGGTATGGAAGCGGCCAAGCTGGAACAGGAAGGAAAGTTGCTGTGGAAGGGAGATAGCAGCGGAACTCCGGGTAAAATTGTTTTCTCCACGGATGGTATACATCCGGTGACAGCAGGCGGTAACCTCTACGCTGCTGCGATTGCAAGAGCCATGAATAAGATGAAGCAGGGCGGAAGTGCTACTACGCAAGTATTACCTGATCCACTGATTGCAGATAACTGGGAAGATGCCGGCATGTATGCGCCACAGGAAGTGGCCACCTTCAGTGCCGGCTGGAACGCCGTTACTACGGCCAATTCACCGCAGCGCCAATTCACCGGCTGGTTTCCCTATATCATGAAAGCAGGTCAGCCAGGTGCTTCTTTTACCTGCAGATTTAAAGGAACGATGTTTGGCTTTTTTGATATCGGCGGACCCGAGATGGGACAACTGGAAGTGCTGGTAGATGGGAAACCGGTACAACTCGCAGACCGGGGCATTACAGGTACGCGGCAGCTACAGGTAGTGGATGCAGCAAATCCGGATGGTATCCGTGTTATCAACAGGTTTAATTATTACTGTAACAACAGGTACCGCGGCCAGTATGAATTTATAACACTGCCACCGGGTGTACATACAGTTACGCTTCGTGTATCAGCTGAAAAGGCCGATAAAATAAAGATCCTTGGAGATAAACAACTGGAAGATATTACCAGTCATCCGGCTAAATATGATCAGACTGTGGTGTACATCGGCAAGATCCTTTTACGTGGAGTACCTTATTAGCAGCGGCTGTCCTGACTTTTCCATATCCTCGAATTCTATGGGAACATTCCCGGAAAATGGGAATGTTCCCAACTTTTTTAACCGCCGGATATTTTGAAGTTACGAAGGGCAGGCTGTTAATTTGAAGTATCAAAGAAAACAACGGGTGGAGTATTTTTTATTTCAGGTCATATGCAGTGTTTGTTCATCATAGCTTTCTTATTACCCTTTCACGTTACACTGGCAGCAGGCATTTTACTGTTACATAGTCTGCATAAAAATTTGTGCGCAAATAAAACTTTTGATACAGTGCATTGACCAGGTGCGGATCACAAAAATTATAATTGTAAATCATGATAAAATCTGGAGAAACAAACAGTCGCTCCTTTCCCGGTATAGCCATCAGCGCGGATCTGGTAATAACAGGTGGCGGTCTTTCCGGCGTATGCTGCGCCATTACGGCTGCCAGACAGGGACTAAAAGTAGTATTGGTGCAAGATAGACCGGTATTGGGAGGTAACTCGAGTAGTGAAGTCAGGTTATGGATATTGGGCGCTACTTCACATATGGGCAATAATAATCGTTGGGCCAGGGAAGGAGGGTTGGTGGATGAAATCCTGGTAGAAAATACCTGGCGCAATCCGGAAGGTAACCCCGTGATATTTGATACGGTATTACTGGACAAAGTGATGAAAGAACCTAACATTACTTTGTTGTTAAACACCGCTGTTTATGAAGTAGAAAAAAAGGATGCTGCCACCATCTGCTCTGTGAAAGCATTTTGCAGCCAGAATCAAAAAGAGTATTTATTAACCGCTCCCTTGTTCTGTGATGCTTCCGGCGATGGGGTGGTAGGCTTTTTATCCGGCGCCGCTTTTCGGATGGGGGCAGAAAGCTGCGATGAGTTTTATGAAAAGTTTGCGCCCTCCGCTAGCTACGGGGAGCTGCTGGGACATACTTTATATTTCTATAGCAAAGACACTGGTAAGCCTGTTACATTTATTCCGCCTGATTTTGCATTGAAGGATATTACCAAAATCCCACGCTTCAAAACGTTTAATGCCAAAGATTTTGGCTGTCGGCTTTGGTGGGTCGAATACGGCGGACGACTGGATACGGTGCATGATACAGAAGAAATCAAATGGGAATTATGGAAAGTCATATACGGCGTATGGGACTACATAAAAAACTCAGGGAACTTCCCGGAAGCCGCTACGCTTACGCTGGAATGGGTAGGTACTATCCCTGGTAAACGCGAAAGCCGTCGCTTTGAAGGTGACTATATCATGAAGCAACAGGATATTATTGAGCAACGTGTCCACGAAGATGCGGTGGCATTTGGTGGCTGGTCTGTTGACCTGCATCCTGCTGATGGTGTTTTCAGTGAAAAACCGGGTTGTAATCAATGGCATAGCAAAGGTATTTACCAGATACCTTACCGCAGTTTGTACAGCAAAAATATTACGAACCTGTTTCTTGCCGGGCGCATCATCAGCGCATCACATGTGGCCTTTGCATCCACACGGGTAATGGCCACCGCCGCATATGTATCACAGGCGGTAGGCGTGGCTGCGGCACTGTGTAAAGAAAAGGATCTTTTGCCGGCAGACATCATCCGCAACGGACATATTGTAGCGCTGCAACAACGCCTGTTAAAGACAGGACAATATGTACCGGGACTGGTGCTGGAAGATAATAGTGACCTTGTGCAATCTGCCACCATTAAGACATCCAGCGAACTGGTGTTAACCGGATTTCCCGGCAAACCATTGCTGAAACCATTAACGGTTTCTGTTGCACAAATGCTGCCACTACCCAAAGGAGCAATAGCCCCCGTCATTTTTCATGCAGAGGCCAGCGCTGACACTGAGCTACAGGTGGAACTCCGTATCAGCAGCAAGCCGGGAAATTATACACCGGAAGTAATACTGGCAACACAAACAGTTTCCCTGCATCCCGGCAGAAACTGTGTGGAACTCCGGTTTAATGCCGTGATGGAAAATGCAGCTTATGCTTTCATCACTTTTATAAAGAATCCGCTGGTGGAATTACATTTCACAGAGAAGCGGGTAACCGGGGTATTATCTGTATTCAACAGTGTAAACAAAGCCGTTTCCAACTACGGTAAACAAACACCTCCGGAAGATATAGGGATGGAGGCGTTTGAATTCTGGTGTCCGCAACGCAGACCGGAAGGGCATAACATAGATCTTAAATACAATTCCGGCATAGACCTGTTCAAAGCAGCAAATGTGCGCAATGGTATTGACCGGCCGGCTACACTACCCAATGCCTGGGTGGCCGACTGGAATGATCCGCAACCCAGTCTGACGCTGACCTGGCAGCAGCCGCAACAGATCAGCAGGATTGATCTGCTGATGGATACGGACTACGATCATCCGATGGAATCGGTGCTGATGTCGCATCCGGAATCGGTGATGCCCTTTTGTGTGAGAAATTACAGGATCAAAGATGGAGCGGGGAATGTGCTGGCTGAGAAAAGAGATAATTATCAAACACATAACCGCATTCAGTTTTCAGCATCGGTAACAACGGATGTATTGGTGATTGAGCTGGAGCATCCATCTGATCATGTACCGGCGGCTTTGTTTGCCGTGCGATGCTATTGAAGGAGAAAGCATAAAGCGTAAAGCTATTAAAGCGAATGACCGAAGCGGAATTAATCCTTTGCTCTGGTCATTCGCTTTAATAGCTTTATGCCTTATGCTTTCCTCAAAAATTCAATGCCACTTTTGTAAACAGCCGGATGCCGTTAAAGCCCATCTGTACTGCATCCCAGGGACCGCCGGTTTCACCGTCATATGCAGATAGTTTTGCACCAGGCACATAACCCAGATCAGGATGCACATTGAAAACATTATCTGCGCCCAGGAACCAGCTTACATGAGATGAGAAACGGAAACTGGCATAGAAGTCTGTGGTCACTTTACCCTTGTAGTTAAACTGTTCCGGTACCAGGGTACCGTCTTTGTCCAGCGCTACGAGCGGGCTGATACCGGTACCTTCCAGGTTGGGATCTCCGGGTAAGCCGGTACCTTCTTTGGCCGGATCTCCGGCAAAGCCATAACCCAGTAACACAATTTTACCGTAGTAGACTAAGCGGGTACCTACACTGAATTTTTTGATGCCATATTCAAGATTCAGTCCCAGCTTGGCCGGAGGGGCAGATGCCAGTACGAAATGTTGTTCTCTTTCACTGAAAAATTCGTTGCGGTGCAGGTAGCTGTCATTCAGTTTATCCGGTACATTGATCTTGTCAATATTCATGTGCTGAATATTCCCGGTAAATAGTGCGCGGAAATGCTGATCGCCCCATTTTTTATTGTAGTCGATAACAAGGTCAAGCCCCGTATTGGTGGTGTTCACCGCGTTGGCGAAAAACTGAGCATTATCAATTCTCAGGTCGTTGAGCGCTTTAAGAAATACAGGATCTAATGTAGCATCGGATTTATTAAACTGTCCGGATAATACAATCCTGTCTTTCACCTTTACGAGGTATCCATCCAGGGTGATGGTCAGTTCTGAGATTGGTTTCCAGGAAAATCCCAGGCTGGCATTCAACGATTTTTCCTGCTTTAATGCAGGGATGCCGGCGGATTGGGTGATGATATTGCTGTTCGGCGCAATTTTCACTTCTGTGATACGGCCGCCCTGCACGTTAGTGAACTGGGAACTGTAGTTAATCTGCTGGAGCGAAGGAGCCCTATAACCGGTACTAACGGAACCGCGTATATTAAAATGTGGCGCCACCTTATAACGGGCTGCCAGCTTATAGTTGCTGGTAAAGCCAAAGTCGTTGTAGTTCTCTGCACGGATGGCAGCGCCCAGCAGGAATTTTTTAGTGATGTCCCATTCTGCATCTACAAATCCGGCGATGTTGGAGCGGTTAGCACTCACTACATCGGTAGGACGGTACCCTGGAAATCCCTGTGCACCAGTGGCTTTAATAAATGCAGGATCATAATTCTTCCAGGAGTTTTCATCACCTGCATATATTTTGTAGTTTTCGTAACGGTATTCCGCACCCAGTGCCAGGTTAAAGCCGGCGCCTATATTTGGAATATCTTTAGAGAAAGTGAGGTTGGTGGTATTCTGTAAAAAGGAGTAGCCGCCATCATTAAAGTGTGTGGGGCTGGTACTTCCCAGGGACGCATTGAAGGTTTTATCTCCATAAAAATGAAAATCATTCCTGCCTAATGTATTGCTGAAGTCCCATTTCCAGTCGTTATGCGTGCTGCCTTTTACACCAGCTGCCAGCGATACATCCTGGATATGTGTTTGTATATGCGGATTATAAATGGTGTCCGGCGCCGCGTCAGGAGTAGGAATGCTTTCCATGATGTCCGGATAAAAGATCAGGCCCCCCGCTGCATTGGTAGGAAAGCGTTCCGGGTGTCCGCTGAAAGCCCGCGTATAGGCAAAGGCGTCAGAAGATTTATAGTTGTAACCGCCAAATGCGTAGATGGTGGTGGCACTGCTGCCTACTGGTATTTCCAGGTTGATCATACCACCACCGGTAGTAACAGAACCATCGCCATGGGCGCGTCTGCCGGAGTTAATCGGCAACCCATCGGTATGGGTAAGATTGGTGTCTGATACCTGGCGGAATGTTTTACCCTGTTTCAGGAAGTTGCCTGAGAAGTTAATAAATCCACCGCGTTTGCCCAATGGAAGCCCGTAATTGAGTCCAACGGTAACGGTGTTGCCATCTATGGGGTTGGCGTATTCATATTGTTTTAAATCGCGGTTAAAATAAGTATTGTATTTATGATCATAGTAACCGGCATAACCAGTGGTAATATTCAGGTGGCCGATATCTTTTTTCAGGATGATATTTATAACCCCTGCAATGGCATCAGAGCCATATTGTGCAGAAGCACCATCACGGAGGATTTCCACACGGTCGATAGATGCTTCCGGAATGGCATTGAGATCCGTACCGGAATTACCGCGGCCCCTGGTGCCAAATACAGCCACAAAAGCTGTCTGATGGCGTCTTTTGCCATTAACGAGTACGAGTGTCTGATCGGGTCCCAGTCCTCTTAAGGTGGCGAGATCAATCTGATCGGCGCCATCGCTACCACTTTGTTTGTTGTAGTTAAAAGAAGGAGCGGCGGCATTCAGCAGGGAGGTTAACTCCATCTTGGCGCTGGGTAGCCCGGCCTGGTTAACACTGATTACATCCACTGGCACGGGTGTTTCCGTTTTGGCCCGCCCTCCGCCACGGGTACCTACAGATACAATAGGACCCAGTTCAGCAATCAATGAAACCAGTTGTACATTGATCTGCGTTCGGCCGTTGACGTTTTGTTGTTGGGGTGCATACCCTATGGAACTGAATTCCAGGATATCACTGGCCCCAGCATCCAGTGTAAAAGTACCAGCAGCATTGGTTTGTGTGCCTTTGGCAGCGGATTTAACATGTACGGTGACACCTTCCAGGGTAGCACCTGTACTGGCATCTGTTACCTTACCGCTGATTTTTTGGGCTTGGGAAAAAGAGTAGGACGCGCATAGCAATATACTTGCTAGACAAGGTAGAAGTTTGAGGCTCATATGCAGGGCAGTTGTTTCCTGAATTTAATCAAAAAAACCGGAGATATAAAGTAAATCTCCGGTTTTTCTCCCTGCATGGAGGGTATAGTATGCTATAGTGGAATGCCTGCTTTCTTATAAATAAAGCTGAGAAGCCAGGCCGGCCCTATGAGCAAAAATTGCAGATCCTTGAAAAAAGAAGGTTTAGCGCCTTCGATCTTATGTCCGATAAACTGTCCTATCCAGGCCAGTACAAAAATGGCCAGTGCCACCTGCCAGATGACCAGGCCGGAAACAGCGATCAGCCGCCATAGCCAGAGGCAAAGAATACCAATTATCAGCATGCCTGCCGCCAGGGAAGGAGAGAGACGCACATAATAAATGATCAGCAGTAGTAATACCACATGCGCTAACGTGATATACATGTTTATACCGGGTATGGGTAACGGCACGGCATATAAAAAGCCTACTATACTGAAAAAGATAGCCGGTACACAAACCCAGTGAATCAGCTTGTTGGTATGATTACGGTGGCTGCTGCCGTAATCGTCCAGCCATTGGTGGATAGTTTTCATCGTGGATGTAGTTTTAGTCGTTGCTCTATTAAAATACGTTAAATAAAGCATTACTAAAAATTTACACTGGTATTTATTTCCCGTCAGTCATCGCCTTTTTCATGCCTTCGCGCTTATAGAATAAAAAGATGCTTCAAGTATTTTCGCATGATTCATGATAAGTACAGCGTGGATTTGAGCGCCATCAACGCAGTAACAAATGTGTTCTCATAATTCCATCAAAAGGAATAGATTTGAATAATTAATCGATTGTATTATGGAAACCATTGGATTTATAGGAACCGGACATCTCGGTTACCCGATTGCAGAAAACCTGCTGAGAGCAGGATATACCGTGAAAATATATAACCGTACCCGGGAGAAGGCATTACCGCTGGAGCAGCTGGGCGCAATACTGGTCGGTAGTCCGGAGGAAGCAGCGGAGAAAGGAGGCATCGTGCTGAGTTTAGTGGCAGATGATCATGCCGTGAAAGCTATTGCTACAGATGCTTTGATCAAGGCGCTGGGTGCGGGTGGCATCCATGTGTCGATGAGTACTGTGTCGCCGGATGTATCGAGGGAACTGGCGGCGCTGCATCGGGAGCAGGGCGTAGCATTTGTAACGGCGCCGGTATTTGCACGTCCGGAAGCTGCTGCTGCCAAATTAGGGAACGCTGTTATTTCGGGAGAAGCAGCGGCGAAAGAAAGAATCAAGCCTTTATTGGAGGCCGGATTTGCCAAGAATATTTTTGACCTGGGAACAGACGCTGGCAGCGCCAATGTATTAAAGCTGATTGGCAACTTTATGATCGCTGGTGCTATTGAATTAATGGCGGAATCATTTGCACTCGCTGAAAAGAATAATGTGGATCCGCGTGTGGCGCATGAGATGCTGACCAGTACCTTGTTTACAGGGCCAATATTCAAAAATTACGGCGCCATGATATTGGACCGGAAATTTACGGGCAACCCCTCTTTTAGTGCAGCTTTAGGTTTGAAAGACATGGACCTGGTATTGCAAACTGCGCGCAGATCGTATACGCCGATGCCTATAGCTAACCTGGTACAATCCAGACTGACTACTATTCTGGCCAAGGATATTCACGATGCAGACTGGATCGCCCTGGCAATGGGCGCATTGGAAGATGCCGGAATTACTTCTTAGTAGTGACGCACCGGGCTGTCCGGGATGCGCAAATGAATGCCTCAAAACACCAACGCAGCACGTTCCCGCGCTGCGTTGGTGTTTTAGCCTTTATCTGCCATTGCTACAGCGGCTGTTTTTTTAGCAGACTGACGAGCCGTGGCATCTTCCCGGTGTAAAGTACCCCAGTCAGAAATATGCTGTAACATGCTCTCCATACTCCACCCAAGAGGGGTGAGTTCATATTCTACGCGGGGAGGTACTTCAGGGTAAACAATCCGCTTCACGAGGTGATCGTTTTCCAGTTCTCTCAACTGCAGTACGAGCACTCTTTCGGAAATACCGGAAATGGACTTCTTCAACTCACTATAACGCATTTTACCATCCAACAACCGCCACAGTATGCTGGGCTTCCAGCGGCCGCCAATCAACGACAGGGTATAGGCTGTTCCGCAGTCTCCGCGTAACTGTCTTTCGTTGATAGCATTAGAGGAATTTTCTTTTCGCATACAATCATTTTTTCTTTCTGATGCAAAGATACGTAATGCTTGCTATAGTGTAGGAAACCGCTATCCTTTTGGTTACTCTATTCCATCACCGCGCAAATAGTACTAGGTTTGTCGCATTACTTAAATCGATTAACTATGAAAATTGTTCCACTCGTGGGCAGGATTTTATTTGCCCTTATTTTCCTGATGTCCGGACTTAATCACATCACTGGTGCCGGCGCTGATTATGCGACAGCTGCCGGGGTGCCATTGGCTGGTTTTATGGTGCCATTGGCGGGGCTCATTGCCCTGGTGGGTGCGCTGAGCATCCTGTTGGGTTATAAAGTGAAATATGGCGCGTGGCTGATCGTTATTTTCCTGCTCCCGGTCACCATCGCATTGCATAATTTCTGGTCCGTGAAAGATCCCATGCAGTCACAAATGCAGATGGCGATGTTTATGAAGAATGTGGCCATTTTAGGCGGCGCCTTGTTGCTGGCTTACTTTGGCGCAGGCCCCTATAGTATCGATAACAGGAAAGCGGGACTTTCCAGCTAAGAATAAGAATTACGGATTTCAGATTTATGGTAACGGATATAGGCGCATATCGTGCAGATACATTACCTGGGACCGGGGATCCGTGATTCTTTTCTATTTTCAGGCTTTAATAACCTGATACACTATCTATTATATGAAGAAAAGCCTGGTATTATGTCTTTTGTTGTTTCACGCCTTTATTGCCTGTGACCATCCGGCCTCACCCCCAAAAAAGGCCGATATCATCCATGTTGAAAAAATAACCCACGATTCGAATATCCTGGCACTATACCCTGCACTGCAGTTTACCCACGGCGGTCTGGACCGCTATGAATTTTATGACGAAAGATACCTGCGGTTCCAGGACATCCCGGTACGATACATGAGCTTCTCTATGTCTGACGATCAACTGCATGTCAGCAATATTGATATAAAACTTTTTAAACACAAGGAAGACGTTAAAGCCCTGAAAGATAAGCTCACCAAAGCTTACGGTCAACCGGGCGGGGACTCTTCCAACGATTTTTCTACTTTCGATGATGAAGAGCTACTTGTATGGAAGGATAATCATCAGCTAGTGGGTCTTTTTACAGAGAAGAACTTTGAAACCGTGGCTAAGATAACAAAAGAGCCTACCGTACATATTGTGTTTGTTAAACCAGAAGAAATCAATAACTGATGAGCAGATTATATACCGGCGCCCTGCTGCTATTCGCAATAGCAGCGAGCAGTTGCACCCACAAGCAAATTCGCATAGAAAATATACATAACAGGCAACAACTGGATTCGGTCATTGCCTTATTACCAGGAACAGATGTGAGAATTGATTCTGTCCCCGTACGTATCCTGCAAATGAGACTGAAAGGACTCTTCACCTATTATGGACAACCCGTTAACGAACTGCAGGTATACACTAAAGATGAAGAACTGACCCGTATTGGTTTTGATATGGAGAAAGGAGCCCTGGATGTATTGAATGCACTGGAAAACACAAACGGTACAGGATTAAAAGAAAGTTCCAGTACGCAATTAAGCTGGAAAACAACAGAAAAGAACATCGAGTTTGGCGTACCGGATTTTGAAGGCAATCTGCTTACTTTGAGCAACAAGGAAAAAGCGTCCATCTCCCTCAGCTTTAACAATCCGGTTAAAAACCGTATTACCAGCATCTACACCTCCCTGCATCCATCTTCTAACACAAATAATTATAAACTGGAAGTAGACAATGATGAATGCGGTTACCGTATTTATGTGAATGGTTTTTTAGCATTGGAACACCTGGGCGCCCGCACGCTGGGTGTTACCGCAGATATTAATCAATATCTGGTAAAAGGAAAACAACAGCAGATCACCGTAGAAGTGTTGCCAGGAAAAGATTACAATGGGGCTCCCCGCAAACAGCTGCACCTGGAATCAGTGGTACACGTTGTCATGAACAAGTGGAGTGAAAACTCCAGTCAGTCACCGGTGGTACTTGATTTTCGTACCCCTTATGTAGATACCAGTCTGCGTACGGGTGAAAATTCCTCCCGATATACCAGGGTGTCGAAACTCCGTGGACAGTTATCTGCGCGGGTGAATAACGATTTTGAAATAGATGCGGTGCCTTATGAATTGCCCTGCTATGCAGTAGCTACCGACATCCGCAAAATTCCGGATGCGAAAGAAAAAATCCTCGCACATTATCGCAAACTGCAGGAAGCATACGAAAAAAAGGAAACGGAGCAACTGGAAAATTTACTGTTTCCGCTGGAGCAAAATAAACAAATAGCCTGGTACCAGTTTAAAGCAACAGATAGCCAGTTGGCCTGGACAAACATTATGGAAAGGGCCAAAGGAATTACCGGCAGTAAGCTGGATGAGAAAGCCACCCTGTACATTACACCAGATGGCCGCTTCGCTAAATTATTGCCTTCGGATGGCGGCGACAAACCAGCGTTTTACCTGGAAGATGCTGCCAACATTTATCCGCTGGACTATTATGTTGCCATCAATAAAAACGGGGAAGTACAATTTGCCGTGAATTAATCGCCCATTAACTTATACTATAATGACGTTCAATAAACGCATCGCCTTTATCGCCCTGGTTATTATTGCTGCCGGTGCCTGTAAATCAAAGCAGCCTCCATCTGCTGAAGTACTTGAATTTGTGAAATCATTTGATGGGAAAACATTACCGGAAGCGCGGGAGTTGCTTAATTCAGAAAGTGAAAAAGCAACCAGCTTCATCGATTTTATGAAAAGCTTCGAAAAGGAAAAACCTAAAAGCTTTAAGCCGGAAGAAGAGGAATTTGACCAACCATTTAAGTTAACACCGGCAGAGGAATACGCTGCTAAGTATGCCGCTTATTTCGATGGCATAGGTTTCAAACAGATTATGGAAGCGCCTAACAGCACGGTCGGTACAGATGGTGCATTTCGCAGCAGCAGTGACTTCTCCGGGATCGATGCACCGGACTTTACCACCGTGAAAATATTTTTCCATGATGGTACTACAGACACGAAGCCATATGCCATGGATGCTTCCACCAATATTCCGGTAGTGAAAACAATGGATAGTATCGTAGCCGATGTCAGCTATAGTTATCCTACAAAAATTGCGGTACTTACGCTGGATAAACAACACGACAAACTCACGTACAAAGGCGCTGAAATAAAGATTGATAAGATGAGTGATAACCGGGTGCGGTTAATGATGGGAGACAGTGCATTCAAGGACTATGTCCACGTAGAAGCTTTGAATAAAGATGGTAAACCATTAGGATATAGCAGCACCAACAGCGGTGCTAATAATCCCGAAGATATGACCCGTTTGCTGCTGAATTTCAGTAAAACACTGAAAGGGTTGATCCGTAAACTGGATAAAGGCGCTTTTAAAGATGTAGCGGCGCTGCAAAAGGAAATTGCCGCTGAAATGCCGGATGGATCGCCCTTTGACGAAGGCCATAATGGTTACACAGAAGGATATTACAGGGGTAATGTAGCAAAAGTAAATGTATACATGGCAGATAGCCGTCATACAGAAAAGAAGCAGATGACCCTTAAAAACCTGGAGCCCAATTACGCGGGATTGTTTCTGACAAAAGACGGTAAGAGTGCTAACTATGGCTTCACAGATGCCAGTGGAAAATTTGCGATTGCACCCACTTATAAAAAATTATCTCCCCTCAATGCTTACTTTTTTGTGAATGAGGACTATAACGGGATTTACTATTATCGCCTGGATACAGCTGGCAGGAAGCTGGTGAAAATAGATGATGTGGTCAAAGAACTAAACTCACAACTGGTCACTGTACATAAGGAAGGTAAGGCTAATTCTATGGGGCTGATGGATGGCAATGGCCACCTGATCATTCCTGCGGCCTATGATGCCATTTACCAGGATCCGGAAGAAGCAGTGCTGTATGCAAATAAAACTGAAGAGGATGGGCCACTGCAGGGGATCAATACGTTGTATGATTACAATGGACATCTGATATCACCTGATGGATTCTACACTTCCGGTGGCAGCTATCATAGCGGCTTTTTGCTGGTCATCGACAAAGCGCATAAAATTTATTTTATAGATAATAAAGGGAAGAAAGTCATCGACCTGAAAGGATATGTAGATGCAGAACCTTTTTCTGAGGGACTGGCACGGGTAAGAGTGGCTGGTGGAAATTATGGTTTTATTAATACCAAAGGTGTGTTGGTGATTCCCTGCATCTATTCATCATCTTCGGCCACTTTTAGTGGCGGTTTAGCGATGGTTCGCAGAGAAAATGGTGATGCCAGCGAAGTAGGGCTCATTAATACAAAGAATGAACCAGTACTTCCTTTCAGAAAAGCATCTTCTACTTCAGAATCGGGAGAGGGGCTGAAAAGAGAGTATGTGATTGATGGTAAAAAATATAACGCTCGAGGGGTAGCGTTACCAGCCGATAAGTAGCGGTTGGTTTTTAGTGAAATGCAGCGAAGACTCTTCTTCGCTGCATTCTTTTTTCATAAGTATAGGGGATGGGGTTATTCAGTCTTTTTATCTGCTTCATTTTTCTTCGCCACATCTTCCAGTAGTTTCAGTCCGAGCAGTCCGCTGATAGGGCCGTTGGCACCATCGCCGCCGCTGATCAGTACGTCCGGCATGATGCGGATGTTTTGTGCGCCGATGGCTTCCATTACTTTCAGTTGTGTAAAGTTGTTGCCACCCATCGCTTCTACGGCCAGTTTGTACGATTCTGCGCTGGACTGACCGATAGCCAGGATCTTTTCCGCTTCTGCTTTACCGGTGAGGGCGATTTTTTCCGCATCTGCTTTTGCGATCCATTCGGTACGTTCTGCTTCTGCTTTCGCGAGCAATCGTACTTTTTCCGCTTCACCACCTGCCAGTAATTTCATACGGTCACTTTCTGCGTTAGCCTGCAGACGTACGCTGTTGGCGTCACCGGTAGCTTTCTTTACAGAGGCGTCTGCATGTCTTTCCGCGATCCATACACCCTGATCGGCTTTTACGATTTCTTTCTGCATTTCTGCAATCGCCGTTTCTTTTTCGAGCGACTGACGTGTTTCCTGTGCCAGTCTTTCTGTATCGTAGGTGATCTTCTGTTCTTCCGCTATTTTACGGTCTGTCAGTGTTTTCATCAATGTTTCAGGCGGCACGATGTCACCGATGAGGGTATCTACACCAAATACATTATACTGATCGAGTACTTGTCCGATATGTTCTTTGGCAGAGGTTTGTCTTTCCTTACGGCTGGTGAGGAAGCTGATCACATCAGAGCCCTGGGCCGAGTTACGGAAGTAGTTACCGATGGTTGGTTCCAGTACCTGTGTTACCAGGTTACTCATATTACCGAAGCGGGCAATTACTTTAGGTGCTTCGTTGGTAGGGATATGAATGATCTGGGCTACGTCCAGGTTAAAGGTAAAACCGTCGCGGCTTCTCACCGTAATGGTAGACAGGTTTTTATCCAGCTGGTGGGCTTCACTTCTGGCAGAGGCCCAGTTCAGTACCAGGTTGGTGGTAGGTACCAGTTCCACTTTCATGATGTAGGGGTTTACCGGGTATTTACCGGGTCCTAATGGTTCTGCCCATACACCTTTGGTGCCTTTTGCCACGATGTTACCGTGTTTGAATTCAGCGCCGCTGATGTCCACACCGTCGTTACCTACGAAGGAGATGACTACGCCTACGTGTCCGATGGCAATTTCTGTCATCTTTACCATTTCCAGTTTGGCAAACCAGGGGTTGATGAAGTAGGAACCGGCCAGTATTACCTGTTCCTGCAGTCCTTTGTAGCCACCTTTATCGAGGAAGGCATCCACATCCTGGAAGTTATTGTGCTTTTCAATGGTTTTACCTGCGATGGAGCCGGTTTCTATAGCCTGCCCTTCCAGGGTGGTAACGATACCTACTGCGTTGTCGGGGATAGACAGCATGTCTGTGATTTCCACTTCAAAGAGGAAGGTATTGATACGATAAGATCCGGGGGTGATAATGGCCGTTTGGCGTCCTTTGCGGCCACCATTCTGGAGGAATGCTACCGCATCCTGGAAGGAGTCGCAGGGAACTTTACGGGCCAGGATAGAACCTGTTTCCAGTTCCGATCCGTCTTTCGCCAGTACCAGTCCGATTTTGCCGGTAGGGATGATGGTAAAGGGCTGAAATGCCACGCTGTATTGCCAGATCCATTTCCAGAAATACACGCCTGGAGCCAGGCTTTGGGCCTGGTAACCTGCTTCACCATTGGAAGCCAGGATGCGGCCTTCGGGGAGTTCCTGCTTGCCCAGGAGCACGAATTTTTTAGTCACCAGGCCTATACGGTCTTCCGGTACAATTACTACGCCGAAGCATATACGAAGAATTACTTTGTACAGTAACAGACATAGCAGGGGCACGCCGATGAGCACGGCCCATTTGATAACAGTGTTTTCCATTGTTGGGTTGTTGTTAAGTGTTTAGGTAATGCATTTGTACGGTACACAGCGATGCTGCTGACGGACATGTCAGTTCAGAATTTGGGCTGTGCAGACGTATTTCAGAAAGGGGGAGGAGAGKTATTAAAGTTTGTTGCTATGAAAGCGATAAGGTTGTTGTTGCCGGAGCAATTGTCAGATTCCATTGTAGTAATGAATTACGATGTAAAAGTGATGATTATTTTTCATCCGTCAAAATATTTCGGATAGATTTCTTTTGAAAAGCCTTCCCTGTTTTTTTGATTTTTCAAAAAACGCCCTATATTGGAGCTGTTTAACCATTTTTCACGTTGCTAAAACGATTTTTCTGAGTAAATCAACCAAATAATTTTTTATATTTGTTTAGGTTAAACGATTTAGCAAACACTCTATCTTGAATTTTTATGAAGAATTCCACGGCGTTAGGAATAGATATTGGCGGCTCTCATATTACCGCAGCACTGGTTGATCTGGGCACAAGAACGATCATAGAAGGTTCCTGGAACCGCACGCGTATTGACTCACAGGGAGCAGCTGCAGACATTATAGCGTCATGGTCGGCCGTTATCAGCGAGGTATTTACCAAAGCGCCGGCAGGCATTAAACATATAGGTATTGGCATGCCTGGCCCCTTCGATTATGAACAAGGGATCAGCCTGATGAAAGGGCAGCATAAGTATGATGCACTATATAAGCTGCATATAAAAGACTTACTGGCGGACAAACTGGGCATTCAACCGGAACAAATCCGCTTTATCAACGATGCCGGCTGTTTCCTGCAGGGCGAGGTGTTCAGCGGCGCCGGTAAAAACTACCAACGGGTAATAGGTCTTACTCTAGGCACCGGTTTAGGTTCCGCTGTTTATCGCGATGGCGTGGCAAACGATGCCAACCGCTGGTGTTCCCCCTTTAAAGATGGTATGGCCGAAGATTATCTGTCTACCCGCTGGTTTGTAAAACGCTACCAGGAAGTAAGCGGCGAAACAGTACCAGACGTGAAAGCACTGGTTGCACGTATAGCCGTTGACGATAGTATTCCCGAACTGTTTAATGAATTCGCCCGCAACCTGGCCACTTTACTCATCGATTTTGTACAAGCCGAACAACCGGAAGCCATTGTGATTGGCGGCAATATCGCCAACGCGGCTGACCTCTTCTTTCCATTACTGATTACAACACTACAACAACATCAGATCAATATTCCGGTAGTTACTGCCAGCTTAGGTGAAGCTGCTGCCCTGATTGGCGCGGCCAGTCTATGGCATTTAGCTTTTAGCCGTTAGCTTTTAGCTGTTAGGAAATGCAGCGGAGAATTTCATATAGCTTTTAGCCGTTAGCTTTTAGCTGTTAGGGAAATGCAGCGGAGAATTTCATATAGCTTTTAGCCRTTAGCTTTTAGCTGTTAGGRAAATGCAGCGGAGAATTTCATATAGCTTTTAGCCGTTAGCTTTTAGCTGTTAGGAAATGCAGCGRAGAATTTCATATAGCTTTTAGCCGTTAGCTTTTAGCTGTTAGGAAATGCAGCCGAGAATTTCCCTAACAGCTAAAAGCTAATGGCTAAAAGCTAAAAAAGATTTATATTGGGCGCATCAACCACTTCTAAATATTTACTGATTGAACGACGTGTCAACTGCGGCCAATAATATCTTGTGGGAAAACATCATCCAGGGTGATCAGGAAGCCTACAGGGAATTATATGAGCTGTTTGCAGAGATGCTTTACCGCTACGGATTGCGTTATATACAAGATACGGCTACTATAAAAGACTGTATACAGGACCTTTTCACAGACCTTTACCATTACAGGCGAAATCTATCTCCCAAAGTAAATATCCGCTATTACCTGCTCCGGTCATTCCGGCGGAAAATACACGTGGCCATCAAAAAAGGCGCTGCCATAAGCCCAACCACCGACGCGGAAGATTATTTTTCCGTAGACTATGAGCCGGCTGCGGAAGAACTCATCATTGCTGCGGAACAACAGCAACAAATGCTCCGCCTCCTTGCCCTGGAGCTGAATGCTTTGCCCGCCCGCCAAAAGGAAGTGCTGTTCCTGAAATTTAATTGCGACCTGTCGTATGATGAAGTGGCAGGCATTATGAAAATAAGCATTCCTACCTGTCGTACACTGGCCTACAGAGCCTTCCGGCAACTCCGCACCAATATGGAAAAAATGCCCGTACTCCCGCTCCTCATCCTGTTAATGTCCTGGCTCGCTCAAAAAAATAATTAAAAAATAATTGCTTTCGGGAGTCTATGTCCCGGCTGTTTGCTTCTCTTTATAGTAAATACCTGCATGAAGCCCGGCAAGAAACAACTGAAACTGGAAGATATACTTGGCAATGACCAGCCACCAACAGCGCAAAATGAAGATCCTGCGCAACTGGAGCTGGTAGCTGCTGTACAGCGTATGATTACGAATGCCGGTAATGAAGCATGGGATCCCGCCGATAAAGCATCGTTGTGGCAGGATATTGCGGGTCACCTTGTACCTAAACAAGTTCGTTACCGCTACCTGTTCCTGAAAATAGCCGCCGCAGTGTTGTTATTACTGACCGCTGGTGCCTGGCTCTTCTGGCCGCGGCAGCATAGTGCATTGGTGCAGTTTGCACAGCAGCAGGGCCCTATGGAAAGCGCTACAGATACCCGTTTGATCCTGGGACAAAATAAATCAGTTGTGGTTAAAGGAAAAAACTCCTCCCTGATATATGCCGGCGGTGGCGCCGGTGTTACCATTAATGCCAATAGCACCGCCATTCCGGCTGATGTGTATAATACCCTGCTGGTACCCTATGGCCGCCGTTCCCGGGTGCAGCTGGAAGATGGTACCGTGGTGCTGCTGAATGCAGGATCCCGCCTGGTGTATCCTGCTTCTTTTAAGGATAATAAAAGAGAAGTATACCTGGAAGGAGAGGCTTTCTTCGACATTGCTCCCAACGCACAATCTCCATTTTTTGTATATGCGTCCGGCATAGAAACGGAAGTATTGGGTACCACTTTTAATGTGTGTGCTTATTCGGATGATGCACAGCAAAGCCTGGTACTGGTGTCTGGAAGTGTACGCCTGCACCTTCGGGAGCATGGCTTATTTGGCAAGCATGCACAACAGTTGGAACCTTCCCAAATGGCGACGGTCAGCCCCAAAGGAGGCGACCTGCAGGTAAGCAGGGTAAATGTGAGGACCTATACCGCCTGGAAAGACGGGAGCCTGTTATTTTTCAGCACTCCGCTGAAAGATATCCTGAAAAAATTAACGCGATACTATAATATACAGTTGGACCTTGCATCCACACAACCCGGACTGGAAACCTTTTCCGGAGATCTTGACCTGGATGAAAACCTTGACAACGTACTCGATGCCATCTGCGCTGCCAACTCGCTGCGCTATGAGCGCCATGGACAGCGCATTGTACTAAAAGAGAAAGAGTAAGAACCATACATATCACCAAAAAAAACCGGAAGATGGTGGGACATCTTCCGGTTGCACTGCCCCCGCTGCAAAGCGGGGGACGGGCTTGTCTTTTTGTTTAACGAAAAAAAACGTAGTGAAGTTATGAAAAAAATCTATGCACAATGGCGCGTGCCGCCAGGCAAAGCTTTTGCCGCTAAATTACTTAGAACAATGAAACTAACTGTAATTTTGCTATTCACCGGTATCCTTGGTATCTCTGCCACCGGCAGATCCCAGGATAATCACCTTACTGTTAAACTACACCAGGGTACTTTACCTCAGTTGTTCAGCCAGATCCAGTCGCAAAGCACCTGGCGCATCTTTTATAAAGATGACCTGGTGGCCAGGGAGCAGCCGCTCACCCTGGAACTGCAGGACAAAAAGATCAGTGAAGTCTTGGACAAAGCACTGGCCAATACCAACCTGAGCTACCGTATTGTGCGGAACCAGGTGGCCATCATTCCCAAAGAAAAAAATAAGAACGGCAGTCTCACCGATCCCGCCGCACAGCTGGAAGACAGCGCCTATGTTATAAGGGGAAGGGTATATGATATGCACGAACCGCCGCAGGCATTGCCTGGTGTGACCATCCGCGTAAAAGACAATAACAGCATCGGCACCACTACCGATGCCGATGGCTATTTTTCATTGAAGACCAGGAAAAATGCCGTCCTCGTTTTTACGCAGATGGGCTATCTACCGGAAGAACATACGGTCATCCGCAGTCTGAATGCACTCAATATTTCCCTGAAAGAAAATGTATCTGCCCTCGACGAAGTAGTGGTAGTGGGCCTTTCAGAGCAGCAGAAAAAACATATTGCCAGCTCTATCAGTACGGTGAACATTGCCCAGCAAACCAACGGTAAGCCGATTACCGCTTTGTCGCAGGCGCTGCAGGGTGGTGTAACGGGGATACAGGTATCGCAGAGTTCCGGCCTGCCGGGCGGGGATGCTGCCGTGATCAAAATCCGGGGAATCAGCACTGTTAACTTCTCCAACCCATTGGTGTTGGTAGACGGCGTGCCAATGGATATGGACTATATAGATCCCGTTACCGTGGAAAGCGTGACGATACTGAAAGATGCCGCTGCAGCGGCAGTGTATGGCGCCCGTGCGGCTAATGGTGTTATTCTCGTGACTACTAAGCGTGGTGTAGCAGGCAGAGTGGCTGTTACCTATGATGGATATTACGGTATACAATCACCTTCTACTATGCCTAAATTAGTGGAGGCGCCTCAGTACATGAAGATGTTTAATGAAGCACAAATAAATGCGGGTAACCAGCCTTTTTATGCGGAAGAAGATATTAAACATACAGAAGCCGGTGATGATCCGGTGAAATATCCCAACACCGACTGGCAGAAAGAGATCATTAAGCGTGCAGCGCCCATTACCAGTCACTCGCTGGGTGTGAGCGGAGGTAACAGCCTGGCGCGTTTTGCACTCACCGCGAATTACCAGAATCAACAAGGCATGATTCCCCTGAATCATTCCAATAAATATAATATCCGTGCCAACACCTCCATTACGCTGAATAAGAAATTCCTGGTGTACATGGATATGCTGGCCATCAAGAGAAATACTTTCTACCCTAACCGTCCCAATGGTAATGATGGTAACAGGATACTGGAAGATATTTTCAGGGTACCGCCCACCATTTTGCCTAAATATCCGCAGAAGGATGGCGCGCCCATCATCTATGGCCGCTATGTGGATATTGTAAACCCGGTGGCATATGCAGAACACGGCGGACGCAGTGCCAACGAATACGGACAGTCCAGCATCAACCTGCAACCCAAGTGGGAAATACTACCGGGATTGAATTTGCGTGGACAGTTCAGTTTCCGCTTAAACAGTGACGTAACCAGGACCACCCGCGATAACTACTATTTCTTCGACTACTTTACCGGTAAACTGGTGCAGACCTGGGGTGTGCAAAGGACTGCCAGTATGGATAGAACCACTTATTATTATGCCGGCGTAACAGCAGATTATACCTATGACCTGAAAGATCATCATTTCTATGTGATGGGCGGCTATTCACAAGAAGAAAATAATGGTGGTTTCTGGGATGTAAGATCGCTGCTGTCGTTTTATGCGAAAGTGAACTATTCCTATAAAGATAAATACCTGCTTGAAGGAGCGATGCGTACAGATGGGTCTTCCCGTTTTGGTCCCGGTCATAAGTATGGCACTTTCCCTTCTGTTGCCTTGGGTTGGAATGTGCATAAGGAAAATTTTATGCAATCTCTGCGTATGATCAATAACCTGAAATTGCGGGCGTCTTATGGCAGGTTGGGTAACGAAAATATTCCGCTGTACCAGTATCAGAATATGATTAGTACCGGTGATGGGGTGGAGAGTGTATTTGGCAACCCGGACATTACCTGGGAAACTGTAGATATGCTGGACCTGGGTATGGATCTCGCACTGTTTCAGAGCAAGCTGGAACTCACGTTTGATTATTATAACAAGATGACAAATGGTATCATCCTGAATCCTCCGGTGTCTTATGTAGGTGGAATGGGAAAAACACCTATCAATGCAGGGAAGCTGCGTAATAAAGGAGTGGAGTTGTCACTGAATTATAACAGTCGTATCGGGAAAGATATAACTGTATCTGTGAGGCCGGGTATTTCCTATAACACCAACACATTGCTCACCTTAAAAGGAGGGCCTTATATCAGCGGCGGAAATTCTATTAATAAAGAAGGGTATGCGCTGAACAGCATTTACGGTTATAAAACGAATGGATTATTACAGGCGAGTGATTTTAAACCTGATGGTACTGCATTGGTGCCTATTATAGCCAAGCAGCAACCAGGAGATATCCGGTATGTAGATGTGAACGGGGATAACATTATTGACGGAAACGACCAGACGGTGATTGGAAATCCTACACCTAAAGCCGACTTCTTTGCCAATTTCCGTATTACCTATAAAAAATGGGAACTGRAAATGCTGTTGCAGGGTGTGAACAAAAACGATGCTACATTGGGTGGTATGCTGGCGTATCCACTGGATATGTCATTTGATGGTGGTGTGCCTACGCAGTACTATGCTGATAACTACTGGACGCCGCAGCGTACCAATGCCCGTTTTCCACGTCTCACCACTTCACCGAGCATCAATAAATTGTCGTCTGATTTCTGGCAGCAGAACGGCGCCTATGTGCGGATGAAATATATACAGCTGGGTTACAATTTCAGCAGCACCCGGTTAAAGCGTATGGGCGTTAACGGTGCCAGGGTATATGTGAATGCACAAAATCCATTCGTGTTTACGTCCATGAAACTGGTGGACCCGGAAAGTCAGGGTAACCAGTGGACCTATGGCATCATGAAAGTGTACACCGCAGGCGTGAGCATACAGTTATAACCATTAAACTTTTCGCGATGAAGAAGAAATATAGCATCATCATGATATTGGCCCTGACTTTATTGTCTTTGCCGGCCTGTAAAAAATTTCTTACCCACGATAATCCGTCCGGTGTAACAGATGCGGAGTGGTGGAAAACGGAAACCCATGCTTACAATGCGCTGGCTTCTATTTATGCCGGTATACCAGCGGGTTCGGACGGCCGTAATGTGATGTTCTGGTCTGGCCTCAGCGATGAAGCCGTGTGTCGTGGCGACTTCCGGGGTAACTATGATATTTACACCCGTGGTTTGCAAAACCCTACCTGGGATGTGGCAGAGTGGATATGGAGAGATGATTACATTGATGTACGCCGTGCCTGTCGCTTCCTGGAAAACGTGGATAAATGTTTTATGGGCGATGAGCTGCGTACCCGCATGAAGTATGAAGCCCGTGCGTTGCGTGCTTTTTATCATATGGAAATCATGCTTTTCTTTGGTGACATTCCCATTGTTACTACCTCGCTGACGCCATTGGAGAACCACCTGAAGAGAGATCCTGCCGAAAAAGTGTATGCTTTTATATTGAGCGAATTGAAAGATTGTGCGGAGCACCTGCCACAGGAATATGTCAGTGATGAAACCTGGCGTATATCTGCCGGCACCTGTAATGCGCTGATAGCGAAGCTGGCTTTATTCTTTCATCATTATGATGTGGCCAGAGATGCTGCTGCCAAAGTGATTGGGTCCGGGGCATATAAATTATACCGTGGTGAAAAACCGGGGGTAAACAGTTTTGCCGAATTATTCAGTTATGCCGGGGAGTTAAATAAAGAAAGGATATTTTTCAAAGCGGGAGGCTGTGGTAATGCATGGACTACCTTTGCGCCATATGGCATTGGTGGAGAAACCTATGTATCGCCCACCTCAACAGTAGTAGATAACTTTGAAACAAAGCAGGGGAAAACGCCTGCAGAGCTGGGGCCGGATTCTGTGGCCATCTACCGTAAAGATCCTAATTACAAAAACAACAGGGATCCCCGTTTGGCAGCATCGATATTATATCCCGGGGAACAGTATCTGGATGCGAATTATATCCTGTCGCCCTTTGATAATTCACCAGCAAATAACGATAGGATAGGCGTGCAGAAGTCAACCGCTACCGGTTACTGGATCCGCAAATACCTTGATCCACGCGACCGGCAGAGCAGGGGAGGTTCTCTTGATTTTATGATTATCCGTTACAGTGAAGTATTGTTGATTTATGTAGAATCATTGATAGAGCTGGATGATTGGAAAAATCCGGCCATAGCGTTGCACCTGAATGATATCCGTACACGTGCGGGGATGCCGGCAGTTGACCTGCAAAAGTATAACAGTGCGGCCCTGCTGCGGCAGCTGGTACGCCGCGAGCGTCAATCGGAGCTGGCTTTTGAAGGACAGCGTTATTTTGATATCCGGAGATGGGGTATTGTAAAGCAGGTGATGAACGGGCAGGTATTTGGCGCTACTGATCCGCAAACAGGTGTGGCGGTGAAGGTGCAGGATCGTTCTTATATTGATCGTGATTACCTGTGGCCTATACCGGAAAAAGAAACGTTGTCTAATCCGGAGATGAAGCAAAATCCCGGGTATTAAGCATGGCCATTTTTTTGCCGCTTATCAAATTTCCTTTCTGGTATTTGCATATCACGGTGTTAGATTATATCTTACCAGTCGACAAGCCAGAATCGAATAAGACGGTGAATTTATTATCATACAGTGAACGAATACTATCAGACCAAAACCTAATTTATCAATCCGGCATTCAATTAAACTGAAATATGGCGAAACAAAACAGCGATTCAAGGCGGGCATTTCTTAAAAATTCCCTGGGAGCGCTTGCTGCATTTACTATTGTGCCCAGGCATGTGCTGGGCCGCGGTTACCTGGCTCCGAGTGACCAGCTGACCAAAGCCGTAATAGGCACTGGTGGCATGGGACGTGGCCACTTTGGCTATGCGGGCACCCGGGTAGTGGCGCTCTGCGATGTAGACCGCAGTCATCTGAAACTGGCAATGGATCAGTTGGGAGATAAAAGCAAAGGGGTTAAAACTTTTGCCGACTACCGTGAAGTCATCACCTTACCCGAAGTAGATATTGTACATATTGCGACACCACCGCACTGGCATGGTATCATCGCAGCAGATGCTGCCCGTGCCGGGAAAGACATCTGGTGTGAAAAACCAATGACCGCCACTATCGGTGAAGGCAAACGTCTGGTGGAAGCAGTACAACAGCATGGCAGAATTTTCCGCCTGAATACCTGGTTCCGTTTTGAAGACAGATTTTATGGAATGGGTACTACCGTGAAGCCGATTAAAAAACTGGTAGACAGTGGTCTGCTGGGATGGCCGCTGAAAGTAACGGTGAGCAAGCATACCGGCTTTGACTGGAAATTTTACTGGGTAGGCAAAACCAACCTGGAAGCAATGGCAGTACCAAAAGAGCTGGATTATGATATGTGGCTGGGACCGGCTCCTTATCGTCCGTATAACCCACACCGTGTGCACCAGACCTTCCGTGGCTACTGGGATTATGATGGTGGTGGTTTGGGAGATATGGGACAGCATTACCTGGATCCTATCCAGTACTTCCTGGGCAAGGACGATACCAGCCCGGTAAGCGTAGAAGTAGATGCACCCCAGCAACACCCGGATGCCGTAGGTACCTGGAGAAGAATTACCTACACCTATGCAGATGGATGCCAGATTATTCTTGATGGTGATGGTGCTGATGAAAAAGCTGCTTATATAGAAGGACCAAAAGGTAAACTGTATCCTGGTTTCCGCTCGGATATACAAGACCTCGAAAAGAAACTGGCCGCCTTCCCTGATCCTGCGCCTCAGCAGACAGATTTTGTGGACGCCGTGAAGAACCGTCGCAAATTTGCGCTGAATGAAGAAAATGGTCACCGTTCTGCTACCCTGGTGAATATGGGTAAGATCGCACTGCGTCTTAACCGTTCTTTAAAATTCGACCCGGTGAAACAGGAATTTATTGATGATGCAGGTGCTAATGCTCTCGTTTATCAGCCTATGCGTGGACCATGGACTATCTAAAACAGCCGGAATCAGAACAAACAAGTAAATGAATTATGAAAAAGATATTACACTTACTCATTGCATTACTGGTTGGCTGGAGTAGCCTGGTTTCCGCACAGGGACCATCAGATCAGCGTGCCTTCCATACCAAAGTAGCCGATGTACTGGCCTTGATGCCAGCCCCCAATAAAACGCAGTTTAACGCCAATATGGAGGCGATTGCGGCCCTTGGGGAAGAAGGTCTTACTACCATCGCCGGTATGCTCGCAGCGCCCGGAAAAGGGGATAATACGCAATTGCAGTATGCGATAGCCGGATATGCTTATTATGTGACGCAACCAGGTAAGGAAGCTGCCCGTAAACAAGCGGTTACCGCACTCTGCAAAGCATTGCCTAAAGCCAATGATCCGGAAAATAAGGTATTCCTGCTCACGCAGCTGCAAACCGTAGGTGACGATGCCGCCGTAAGCACCCTGCAGGCTTGTCTTACAGACGATCGTCTTTGTGATCCTGCTGCCCGCGCACTGGTGAAAATCAATACTCCGGCAGCACAACAGGCTTTATTACAGGCATTGCCTGCCGCTACCGGTTTTAACCGTATCACCCTCACAGAAGCGTTGGGTGATAGCCGTTATACTGCCGCTGCTGCTGCCATTGCGCCATTGGCCAATGACGCAGACAAGCGACTGGCAAAAGTGGCGCTCTACGCACTGGCGCAGATCGGCGCTCCGGCTTCTGCCCCTGTACTTGCTGCGGCCGCTGCCAAAAGCGGTTACGCATACGATGTGACAGATGCCACAGCTTCTTATCTTTATTATGCTGCTACCTTATCTGATAAGGTTGCTGCCGGGAAGATCGCCGACAATATCCTGAAACTAGCGAAAACAGACGGTCAGGTACATACCCGCACCGCCGCCTTGAAACTGCTCACTACCATCCGTGGTGAAAAGAACATGCCTCTGTTGTTAGCTGCCGCCGATGATAAAAACCACGAGTACCGTGATGCTGCCCTGAAGTTTGCAGGCCAGAACGGATTAGCGGGGAACGCGCTCTGGTTAAAGAAACTGGCAGGTGCAGATAATGCCAATAAAGCTGCTGTAGTGGGTATGTTGGGAGATAATAAAGTGGCCGCTGCTTTACCTGCTATCCAGAAATTACTGGGCAGCAAGGATGAAACCGTAAAACTGGCGGCTATCAAAGCAGCTGGTCAGATTGGTGGCGCTGCTGCATTACCAGCTTTGCTGCAAACCATGAAAACCGGCGACGCCACTACGGTAGAAGCGGTAAAGAACGCCCTGCTGATTATGCCTGGCGATGAAGTGGCCGCACAATCGGGTGCTTCACTGGCTACCATGCCCGTGTCCGCACAAACAGCATTGCTAACGGTCCTGGCTGCACGTAAAGCAGACAGCCGCGTGAATGATGTATTACCACTTACTGCCAGCACAGATGCCGCTACCCGCAGTGCTGCCATCAGCGCGCTGAAAGATGTGGCTACCAAATCCAACCTCTCTGAACTGTTTACCTTACTGAATAACAGCAGCAATGCTACTGATATCAGCAATCTCCAGGCTGCATTGATCAGCGCCGGCGCCAACAGCGCCGATGTGCTGACACAAATGAAGCAGGTAGCTGCCGATAAACAATCTCGTTACCTTCCTGTATTGGCCGGCATCGGTGAAAAAGCGGCCCTGGCACCAGTGGTATCCGCCTTTAATAATGGTGATGCCGCTACGAAAAAAGCAGCGCTGCTGGCGTTGTCTTCCTGGAAAGATGCCGCCGCAGCTCCCGCATTATTACAGATTGCCAGAGATAAGGCCAACAGCGACTACCGCGAAGAGGCACTGGCAGGCTACGTAGGACTGACCCGCCGTTCTGCATTTCCAGCAGAACAACAGTTGCTGATGCTGCGTAATGCCATGGAATTATCCACTACACCGGTAGTACAGAAAAAAATACTGGAAGGTGCAGAGCGTTGCAAAATATTGCCTGCATTATTGTTCGCCGGTAACTACCTGGACAATACAGCTCTGCAACAGGCCGCAGCCAATGCCGTGATGAATATTGCACTGGCAGATAAAAGCTACAACGGCACCACTGTTCGTGCACTCCTCGAAAAAACATCCCAGGTACTGAAAGGACAGGATGCCGATTATCAGCGCCAGTCCATCAGCAAATACCTCGCGGAAATGCCTGCCGGTGATGGATTTGTGACCATCTTCAATGGTAAAGACCTGAGCGGCTGGAAAGGACTGGTAGAAAATCCGGTTGCCCGCGGCAAAATGGATGCTAAAAATCTCGCTAAAGCACAACAGAAAGCCGATGACAACATGCGCAAAGGCTGGTCTGTAAAAGACGGTTTACTGGTATTCGGTGGCAGCGGTGATAACCTCTGCACCGAGAAAAAATATGGCGACTTTGAAATGCTGGTAGACTGGAAGATCACTGCACAGGGCGATGCCGGTATCTATCTCCGTGGTTCCCCACAGGTACAGATCTGGGATACTTCCCGCACAGATGTAGGCGCGCAGGTAGGTTCCGGTGGTTTGTACAACAACCAGCAACATGAAAGCAAGCCACTGAAACTGGCAGATAATGCCATCGGCGAATGGAATCATTTCCGTATCCTCATGAAAGGGGATCGTGTAACGGTATACCTCAACGGTGAACTGGTAACAGATAATACCATCCTGGAAAACTACTGGGATCGTGGTTTACCCATCTTCCCCGATGAGCAGATAGAACTGCAGGCGCATGGTACTTATGTTGCTTACCGTGATCTGTATGTAAAGGAAATTCCGCGTCCAAAGCCTTATGTGCTGAGCGATGAGGAGAAGAAAGCCGGATATAAATTGTTGTTCGATGGTACCAACATGCACGAATGGATTGGTAACACCAAAGACTACGTCATTGATAACGGCGACCTGATCATAGATCCTTCCAACGGTGGACATGGTAATCTCTATACGAAAGATGAATATAAAAATTTCTCTTTCCGTTTTGAATTCCAGCTTACACCCGGCGCCAACAACGGTTTGGGTGTACGTGCTCCGCTGGAAGGCGATGCCGCTTACATGGGTATGGAATTACAGATCCTGGACAACGAAGCAGATGTTTACAAAGACCTGCATGTATACCAGTATCATGGCTCTGTATATGGTGTGATCGCTGCCAAACGTGGCTTCCTGAAACCTGTTGGTGAATGGAATGTGGAAGAAGCAATTGTAGATGGTACCCATATCAAAGTAACATTGAATGGTACCGTGATCCTGGATGGAGATATTGCAGATGCCCGTAAAAACGGTACACTGGATCATAAAGATCATCCTGGTCTGAAAAATGAAACCGGTCATATTGGTTTTCTCGGACATGGATCTACGGTGCGTTTCAGGCATATGAGAGTGAAAACGCTGTAATCATTTACAGAATTATTTTGGCCGTTCTTACACTTTGTAAGAGCGGCTTTTTATTTTTGGAGGAGTTCGATCTTCCTGCCATCCAGGTCTTTTACCAGGGCGGCGTAGCCCCATTCAGTTTGTGTTGCCGCCGTAATGATGTACTCCGTGGGCAAGGTCTTCATCAGGTTATCCAGTTCATCTACCGTAAAACCTAACCGGGTGGTATTATCCGCTACTGTTACTCCTTTAGGTAAGGGATAAATTTCCAGGACCACACCTTCGCCGGTACTGGCATAATGAAAAGGACCGGTATCGTGTTGATGATAGTGAAATTCAAATCCAAGATGGGTGTAAAACCCGGCTTGTGCGGCGAGTTGGGCAGTCTTGATAACTATGAGATGGGTGATTGGCATGATGCGAAAGTAAGATGTTTTATGCAACGCGGATGTTGGGCAAGTGCCACATAAAATTTTGCCTATCATGGGTTTGCTACAACTAAAGTTGTAGTGATTTGTTTGTAATAAGTTACTTCCTTTGCAAATAATGTTAACCGGTTTGTATTGTTTTATAATTGAATTAACTGTAGCTTTTACTCCATTAGTGTTCGGAACAATTTTACATATTTATTCTATTTAGGTAGCAGTATTAACCTTGAAAAATAAGCCATAATAAAATTATACCCTTAGCTATGAAGCACGTCTTCTTTTTATCATTGCTTTTTGCTGCATGTCTGAATGCCAGCGGCCAGAGAACCAATAGACTGGATTCTACTGGTAATGCAGGTATTGGAACAACTACTCCGAGTGCTTTATTGCATGTTAATGGAGGTAATATAAAACTGACTAATCCAACGGGATATCCATGGGGAATAAATCTGGATGTCGACTATACAGGCGGCTGGAACCGGGAAATCAGCATTTCCAGAGGTGGAACAGGAAAAATGCTGTCATTTGGAGTAATGGCTTCCGGAGGCACCCTCACCTATGGTTATATTGGAGGTAGCACCAGCGCACCGGTAGCTGTTGACAATCCCTGGATGGCATTTAAACCAAATGGTTATGTTGGAATAGGAACAATAGCGCCTTCGACAAGATTGGCCATCGAAGCGGCAGATAGTACAGAGAGTAACTTTATAAGATTTGAGAATAGAGCTTTGCCCAATTCGCTTGTTTATCTTGGTACTGCAAATAATACCCATAGTGTAAATACCTTCAGGATGGCAGCTGTTTTTGAAAGTTATCGTAATCTTCATATCTCAGCAGCTACCGCTTCCGCTAATATATTCTTCGAAACAGGGAGAGTTGATGCCAATGCACCAGTGAGAATGATGATCAATAATATTGGAAATGTTGGTATCGGTACTACCGCACCAGGCCCTTATAAGCTGGCAGTGGAGGGCACTATTGGTGCGCGTAGAGTAAAAGTTACGCAGGTAACCCCCTGGGCAGATTTTGTTTTTGCTTCAGATTACAAGCTACCCACTTTACAGGAAGTAGAAGATTTCATCAGCATCAACAAGCATCTTCCCGATATTCCAAGTGCTGCGGAAGTAACAAAAGATGGCATTGATCTGGGTGAAATCAACCAAAAGTTATTACAGAAGATAGAAGAGCAGATGTTATATATTATCGAGATGAATAAGAAAATTAACACGCTGACAAATGAAATGAAAGATCTTAAAGAAAAAGTGAGTGTTGAATAATAATATACCTGTCATGAAATTTCTCTGTCCCTTTATCCTGTCCTTGTTTATCTGCTCCTTTGCTGTTCAGGCACAGGACAGTCTGATGAAGAAGATCACTCCTATACCGGGGAAATATCTTTCCCAGGTAAAGCAGAAATCCGACAAAATGGAGCGACAGATTTCCAAACGCAGTGAACAGGCGCTGAGCCGGTTTATGAAGCAGGAGGAAAAGCTGAAGCGCCGGTTGGGGCGAATTGATTCCCTCAAGGCGAATAACCTTTTTGCGCATTCTATTGATTCATTAGGGAGTCTTAAGTCGCGCATGAAAGGTAAGCTTGGAAAGTATTCCGGCGCCCTGTCACAAACAGGGGGCGGGGCGTATCTTGATAGTTTGGGTAACTCCCTGGCCTTTTTAAAACAATCAAAAGGACTCCTGGCGCAATCCAAAGGCGTAACAGATAAGTTGAATGGGTCTTTAAAATCGGTAGACAACCTGAAAGATAAACTCGCGCAGGCAGAACAGATCAAAGCGTATATCCGGGAGCGTAAACAGCTGCTGAAAGAGCAATTAGCGCAGTACACCGGGTTCACGAAAGATCTGCAGAAGATGAACAAAGAAGCCTACTATTACGCACAGCAACTGAAAGAGTATAAAGAAGTTTTTAAAGATAAGAAGAAGGCGGAGCAGAAAGCGATGGAGGTCATTAAGAAGTTACCCGCCTATAATGACTTCATGCAAAAGCATTCACAACTGGCCAGTCTTTTTAATATACAGGGCGCCACCGCCTCCGCACAAAGCCTGGAAGGATTACAAACCCGTAGCCAGGTAGAGCAACTTATTCAGCAACGTATTGGTAGCGGCCCCAATGCAAGTGCCGCTGTGAGTCAGCAGATGGCAGAAGCCCGTAGCAAATTTGATGAGCTGAAAAGTAAGTTTCCTGATTTGGACAACGCCGCTGAAATGCCGGACTTCAAGCCCAAAGAAATGAAGACCAAGAGCTTTTTACAGCGGTTAGAGTTTGGCAGCAACGTACAGTTCCAACGCAGCAATAAGTTTTTCCCTACTACCGGCGACCTCGCCGGACAGGCCGCCTATAAATTTCATAAAAACGGTAGTGCGGGTATTGGTCTTTCGTATAAACTGGGCATGGGTACCGGGTTTGATAACATCCGGTTCTCCGGTCAGGGTATGGGTATCCGTTCTTTCATCGACTGGAAACTCAAAGGGACTTTTTTCCTGAATGGTGGGTATGAGCAGAACTATCAGCCGGATTATGCGGGAGTGCCCGAAGGATTAGGGCAGAAGTGGACGCAGAGCGGATTGATAGGTATTAGTAAGAAGTATAAGATTAATAGTAAGCTGAAAGGCAATATGATGGTGTTGTTTGACTTTTTGTACAATTCGCATGTGCCCAGAACGGATCCGGTGAAGGTGAGGTTGGGGTATAATTTTTAGGTGTTAAGTATTGAATTTTTCTTTTTTAAGTAAAAAAACAAGATTGTAAATATTATTTTCTCCATAATGAAACCCATAACAATAAGGATCCCTATTATCAAACAGATTAGTATTCAACTAATTCTTTTGCTAACCCTTAGGACATTACCTCTTTTTTCCCAGGCTGGCGGAGCTGGCATTGCACCTCCGAAGATGGCGCCACCTTCGCCTGATGTGGCAGCACTTTTTAAATTCAGTGAGTTGCCCGTAACGCTTTACACGGGCCTTCCTTCGGTAAGCATTCCTTTTTTTGAAATAAAATTGAAAGAACTCACGATACCTGTTGGGCTTCAGTACCATACCGGAGGTATTAAGGTAGATGAGGTCGCATCCTCAGTTGGGATGAATTGGAGTCTTAATGCCGGAGGAAGTGTTAATGCGATGGTAAGAGGTAAGAATGATTTGGGAAATGGGTATATCACTTTTCCTATCACTCCTGAAATCTATTCAAATGGTGGGCAGTTTCGTTCAGATCTTCCGGATGGAGGCGCTTCATACAATTGGTGTATAGACGTAATAAATGGATTAAATGATCCTGAGTTGGATATGTTCAATTTCAGTGCACCGGAAATAAACGGGAAGTTTTTTTTAGACGCTGATGGAGATGCTCATGTTGCGCCCGTTCAGCCTATAAAAGTATTGCCATTTGGAGCCAATGGAGCTGTAAGAATAATTAACGAGAAAGGCGTACTATATACTTTTGGCTGGCAGGAAGAGACTGGTTCATCGTTTGCAGGATCCAGTTACAATTACTATTTAACACAGATAGTTACTCCCTCGAAAGATACTGTTAACTTTAATTACGAGCCCCGTAGTTATTCTTACCTCGATTATGTAGGTGAGACAAGGGTGCAGTATATTTCCGGGGATAGAAACCCTGAATTGCTTTTGCAGGCAGGCGATGTGATAACCCGTGGAGCATTTTTYGACAGCACCCATGTAATTGGYGGCGCGAGAATCAAATCAATTACCTGTACAAATGGCACAAAGGTAGATTTCAATTATGCCAGTATTCCCCGCAAAGACTTGCCTGGAGGGAATGCGTTAACGGATGTATCATTATATTATAAAACCAGGTTTATCAGGAAATTTGTGCTTCAGCAAGAATATAAAGGAGACATAGGCGCCCCGGATTTGTGTAGACTTTGGTTATCGCAGGTTTACGAAGAAGGCGCTGGTGGTATCAGAGCTACACCATACAAGTTCACTTATAATCCAAAGGCACTGCCTAAAAGACTGAGTAATGCACAGGATCATTGGGGATATGCCAAGGGGTTGTCTACAGGAGGGGGGACCCGTCTACCTAAAAATAATGACTATTGGCCAGACGATGCTATGGGGACGGATAGAAGTCCGGATACTGTTTATTCTCAGGCCGGGCTGATGACTAGTCTGACATACCCTACGGGAGGAAGCACTGCTTTTACATATGAACCAAATGATGCGTGGATAGATAATGAACGGTCCATTATTAAAACGGATGTTGTCGAGAATATCGGCGGGGCACCATTTACGGTTAGAGAAATTTCATTTGTCATTCCATCTGGTGTTAAAACCGGGAAAATATTTTATAACACGTATAAAAACGGTCCACCGCCCAGGGGAGGAGGAGGAATTCCAGACCCAACTGACGATGAGGAGAGCTGTGGCATTACCGTCCTGAAGCCCAATGGGCAAACGCAGGAGCTTTCTCTCACAAATAGTAATCCCAACGGTGATGCGGTGAATTGGGGCCCCGGAAATTATAAAGTTACACTAAACACATTTGGGGATAGCTATAGTGGCTTTTTTGAATTACGTTATGAAAGAGCCGACACAAGTTATTTTACAGGTAGTAGAATAGTTGGAGGCTGGAGAATAAAAAAACTGGCATATAAAGATCCCTATGCGACTTCCGGTGATAAAACATACAGATATGCCTATGCGTTAAATGATTCGTTTCCGGGGCATTCTTCTGGCGTTTTGYCAGCAACGAAACCTGAGTACGAGTACTTCAGAAACTTATCAATGTATAAATCTGACGTTTCTACAGACCTGCGTATTCTTTCCTGTCAGGTGGTAGTTCAAAGCGCTAACAGTTTGCTGCCCCTTTGGAACGACCATGGTCATATTTTCTATGAAAGAGTAACAATATTGGATGGTGAAAATGGAGAGAATGGTAAAAGCGAGCACACTTTTGGCTATATGGCGAATACTGGCGGATATTATGGATATCCTTTTGTGCCCGCAACGAACAACGACCAGCATAATGGTAAGTTGTTGACTAAAATTGACAGCCGAAGGAATAAAGATGGAACTTTTACGATTGTTCAGTCTGAAGAGAATAAATATAAAATGGGTAAGGATTCTGTATTCTGGCAGGATATGTATCATAAACCGGAGCCTCCTGAATTCCTTAAAGGAATTGGAGCATCAGTTACTATGGAGTTACCTATAATGTCCATTGGTTTGCGTGTATTTCCATATGTTTTCAAGCTGAATACTTATCATTATTCATCTACCTGGATGCAACTTGACTCTACTATCGTTACTCAATATCCCGACGGAAGTCAGGCACTTAAAACTATCGTTTCTTATGGTTATCGTAATGGGGTTAGTCTGCAGCCAACTGACATTAAAACAATCAATAGTAAAAATGAGGAAACGGTTACAACCAAAACATATCCAAGTGACTACAAGGGGATAGCCGTATATGACACGATGATAAAACGTAATATGGTAGTGCCGACTATTCAGCAGACGAATTTCAATAATAATAAAGTATTGATGCGTCAACGAACCAATTTTTTACGTACCTCCGCCAACTTATATTTACCAGGCAGCGTAGATAAAGCTATTTATGGTAATGTTGCGGATACAGAAATTGTATATAGCCGTTATGATGAAAAAGGAAACCTACTGGAATATTACACCAGGGATGGAATTACACATTCTTTTCTGTGGGGATACAACCAAAGCTATCTCGTGGCTGAAATAACAGGCTGCGGGTATGATAAAGCATTGTCATATATTAACCCTGGAGTACTCACAGAGCCAACAGATCTGCAATTGAGGACCGAATTAAATAAAATTCGTTCCGGGATCGCTGCCACTTCTGCAACAGTAGTTTCATATACCCACGCTCCACTTATAGGCGTGACAAGTGTTACAGATCCAAATGGAAGAACATCCTATTATGAGTATGATGG
>NZ_JBFTSK010000052.1:0-56721 GCF_056399985.1 Chitinophaga sp. 01L420 | reverse complement strand
GCACATGGGGGTCAGGAACAAAGTTGAGGAACGCGTGGAAGTTAGCGTTATACTTTTTGCGGTCTATTCTATAGTAGAAGGCGCCTTTTTTAGAGCTTAGTTTATCTTTATCAGTCAGCTTTACCAGCAGTTTGGTAGAAAGGATCTTGCGGCTGAAATTGCCTTTATCAAAAGAGATATTATACACAGATTCGTACAGGTGCTGTAATTGAGGGATTGTGAATTTACCTGGCAGTAGTTCCAGCAATAACGGGTGCAACGCTGCTTTATAACGAAGCTTTTCCTTCGCCAGGTCTACCATCGCTTTATGATCAAAGATCAGTTCCGGGTGATGATTAATAGGAAACCATACGGGGTGAAAATCTTCGTTCAGTTGTTGCTTATACTTCTGGATATCTATCAGGGCAGTGTAGGCTACAGACACAGTACGTTCTACAGTATCCCGGGAAGGCGAACTGAAGGTATGCAGTTGTTCCATGTAAATACCATCCAGTCCACTCAGATTTTTAAGCACCCTGCTGGCCGCATCTTCCGCACTTTCACTCTCCTGTACAAAGCCCCCTACCAGGCTCCATTGCCCTTTGCAAGGTTCAAAACCTCTCTGTATCAGCAGCAGTTTCAGCTCTTGCCCATCAAACCCAAATATAATACAGTCAACGGCAAATAACAACCTCGTCTGCTGCGAATATCTTTTCATAACGATGTATTAGTCAGTGAAAGTACAAATTTAAGCGGAGCTTTGTCTTTGTTCAGGATTATACTGAACAAAGACAAAATCCACGCTTTACCAAAAGCGTATATACAAAGCCGATAGCAACAACAGCGTAATAACAATCAATACGGTGGTAGCCGGACTGATCTTAAACATCGCTTTATCCAGTACAAATGCTTTGGGATTTATTTTTGGTCCGGCGAAGCTGATGGCAATCATCACTATCATGGTAAACATAAAAGCCAGGCCCATACAGATGAGGAAAGGAATTTCATACCCTCCTTTTCCATTGGGATAGGCCGTATAAAAAATGGTTTCATGACCTAATACCGTTGGTGCAAACTGGTTAAAGAAAACACAGAGCGTAAAGCCGGTAATGATACCTGCTACTGCCGCAGCGCCGGTAGTGCGTTTCCAGAACATGCCCAGCAGGAACATGGCAAATACACCGGGGCTGATAAAGCCGGTGTATTTCTGAATGAAGGTAAATCCACCTTCACCGCCAATTCCCAGCAGATCATTCCAGGTAAAGAGGATTCCTAACACCATCGCAACGATAACTGTGATACGGCCGGTCCATACCAGCTTTTCTTCAGAGGCGTCTTTGCTGATATATTTACGGTATACATCCAATGTAAAAATGGTAGAGATACTATTCGCTTTGCCTGCAAGTGAAGCCACAATGGCAGCTGTTAAAGCGGCAATAGACAAGCCTTTCAGCCCGGAAGGCAGAAAACCGAGAATAGCTGCATATGCCCCATCTTTGCTATCCAGACCTGGCAGGTGACCATTTTTCTGCAACACATAAGCTGCAATACCCGGCAACATAACGATGACAGGCATCATAATTTTCAGCAGGCCTGCAAAGAGAATTCCATTACGGGCGGTTTGCAGATTAGCCCCCAACGCACGTTGTGTAATATACTGATTGCAACCCCAGTAGTTAAGGTTCACGATCCACTGTCCTGCTGCATACATCAGGATACCCGGCAACACTAAATATTTATTGATATATTCCTGCGAAGATGCGGCATCGGGTTTAGCCAATATCATATGGAAATGATCCGGTGCATCTTTCATCAGGGCATTGAAACCAGCCATGGCATTATGCCCCAGGCCAAATTTTTCACTCACCAGCGTTAAGGCCATATAAGTGGTAGCCAGTCCGCCGATGATGAGTACACTCACCTGTATCACATCGGTATAACCAATTACCTTCATACCTCCCAATGTAATGATGACAGCAAAAACAGACAGGGCAATCATTACAACATGCAGGTATTCCCCTCCCAGCAAGCCATTGATAGCAAGTGCGCCGAGGTACAAAATAGAAGTGAGGTTAACGAACACATACAAAAACAGCCAGAAAATTGCCATGATTAACGCTACCGTTTCATTGTAGCGTGTTTTCAGGAACTGTGGCATGGTATAAATTTTATTCTTCAGGTAGATGGGAATAAACCACACTGCAATGATGATGAGCGCTATGGCTGCAATCCATTCATAAGCGGCTACCGCTATTCCTACAAAATAACCATCGCCACTCATGCCGATAAACTGCTCTGCAGAAATATTGGAGGCAATCAGAGAGGCACCGATGGCCCACCATGTAAGTGATCCTTCTGCCAGGAAAAAATCTTTGGTATCAGTAGCGGTTTTCTTCTTCTTGCTATATATCCAGTAACCGTACGCAGATACAACAACGAAGTAAATGATAAAGACGAGAATGTCGCCAGTGGAGAGTATATTTTTCATAACGGGAGGGTTTTTAAGCTTTTAACCATTAGCTTTTAGCTTTTAGCAAAATGCAGCGAAGAATAACATAACATCCCCTTCGCTGCATTTTGCTAAAAGCTAAAAGCTAACGGCYAAAAGCTATTTTCAATATGTTGCATCATTCCAGCGGAGTTCATTTTTAAATTCACGCAGGTCTGTATGTTTATCTATCAGCGCCAGTTCTATGCCGGCCATTTCTGCAAAGTCCTGCATATGTACGGCGGTAAGGTTCTGACTATAGCAGGTATGATGTGCGCCACCTGCCAGTATCCAGGCGGTACATCCTTTTTTCATATCGGGATAAGGTTTCCACAATACGCGGGCTACGGGGAGCTTAGGCAGATCCTGTGGCGGCGCAACGGCTTCTACTTCGTTTACCAGCAAACGGAAACGGTTCCCCATATCCACCATAGACGCATTGATAGCAGGACCTGCAGCGGAGTTAAACACCAGTCTTACCGGATCTGACTTACCTCCTATTCCCAGCGGATGCTTCTCGCAGGAAGGTTTACCATCTGCAATCGACTCACAGATTTCCAGCATATGCGAACCGAGTACCAGGGGGTTAGCCGGATCAAAATGGTAGGTATAATCTTCCATAAAAGAGTTGCCACCGGGTAAACCGCTGCCCATTACTTTCATGGCTCTCACGAGTGCAGCTGTTTTCCAATCGCCCTCCCCTGCAAAACCGTAGCCTGCTTTCATGAGACGTTGTACGGCAATACCTGGCAATTGCACCATGCCATGCAGGTCTTCAAACGTATCGGAGAATCCTTTGTAATCGCCTGCTTCCAGGAATGCTTTCAGGCCCAGCTCAATTCTGGCGGCATCTTTCAACGCCACATCCTGCAACAGTGCAGATGAAATAGTGTAGCTATCGCCATATTCCTTCACCAGGGAGGCAACGGCGGCATCGGAGATACCGTTGATCACATTCACCAGGTCCCCTATGCCGTGGGTATTACAGGAAAAGCCCAGTTTGGATTCGGCTTCTACCTTATCACCGTCTGTTACGGCTACAAAGCGCATGTTATCTCCAAAGCGCACAAAGCGTCCTCCTTGCCAGTCGTGCCAGCCCGCGGCCACCCTGGCCCAGGCACCCAGTTCGTCCAGTACTTCCGGATCCTGCCAGTGGCCGGTGATTACTTTGCGGTTGATGCGCATGCGGCTCATCATAAATCCGAATTCCCGGTCGCCATGCGCGCTCTGGTTCAGGTTCATGAAGTCCATATCTATTTCGCTCCAGGGAATATCGCGGTTGTATTGGGTGTGGAGGTGACAGATTGGCTTGGCCAATGCTTTCAACCCACGTATCCACATTTTGGCCGGAGAAAAAGTGTGCATCCAGGTAACGATACCTATACAATTGGTAGCAGCATTAGCTTCCATGCATACAGCGTAAATCTCCTCCGGTGATTTCACCGTAGGCTTGTATACTACGGTAACGGGTATGCGCTTATCCTGATTCAGTGCGGCGGCTATTTCCTGGCTATGTGCGGCTACCTGTCTTAATGTTTCTTCTCCGTATAAATTTTGACTACCGGTAACAAACCAGATCTCAAATGTTTTCAGATTAATCATATTGCTTGGTTTACTGCCCGTAATAGGAATTGGGGCCATGTTTACGTTCAAAATGCTTTTTAATAAGTGCGTCTTTCAGACGGGGAGCGTTGCCGTTGATCGACTCGGTGAGGTACGCCATCTGTGCTACTGATTCCAGCACGGCGCTGTTATATACTGCTTTGGCAGGTGTGGCAGCCCAGGTAAAGGGTGCATGGTTGCCTACCAGGATCATTTCTATATCGGTGTAAGTGAGTCCGCGCTGCGACAATGTGTCCATGATCTGGAAGCCGGTCTGGTATTCATAGTCACCGGCAATCATCTCGTCAGACATGGGCGGTGCGCAGGGAATGTCTACCGTGTTATGGTCGGCATGCGTGGTGCCATAAATGGGAATATCGCGTTGACTCTGTGCCCATGCGGTGGCATAGGTAGAGTGGGTATGGACTATACCGCCAATATGCTCCCAGTGTTTATATAATACGGCGTGGGTCAGCGTATCAGAAGACGGGCGTAGTTGTCCGTCCACTGTTCTGCCATCAAAATCCACTATCACCATTTTTTCCGGTGTCAGTTCAGCGTATGGCACACCGCTGGGTTTAATGGCAAATACACCTTGCCGGCGATCAACTGCACTTACATTACCAAAGGTGAAGATCACCAGTCCTAATGCAGGCAACTGCATATTGGCCTCATATGCGGCCTGCCGGATATCCTGATATTGTTGCATACAACTATTAATCTATGGTGATGGCGGCAGTAAAGGCGCCTAAAGCTTTATATTTCTGGTACCTGTTTTCGTATATTCCTGCCCGTTGCGCATCCGGTTGATAAGTCTTTTCGAAGCCCTGCCCCATGGCTTCCATGGCTTCTTCCACTCGGGTAAATATGCCGGCGGCGGTAGCAGCAAACATAGCGGCGCCCAGTGCGCAGGTTTGTTCGGAGCGGTGAATACGAATAGGCATGTTCATTACGTCTGCCATCATCTGCATGATAAAGGCCGACTTTTTGGCGACACCGCCGATACCGATCAATCCTTTTACGGGTACGCCTTCCCTTTCGAAACGTTCTACAATGGCTTTGGCGCCAAAGCAGGTGGACTCTGCCACGGTGCGGAAAATGCGGGGAGCATCTGTAGCGAGATTCAGTCCGGTGAGGGTACCTTTGAGCGACTGGTCCGCATCGGGGGTACGACGACCGTTCAGCCAGTCGATCCCCAGTTCACTATGCTCTTCCGGTGCGATCTGCGCGGCCTGCCGGGCCAGCTCAGTGATCATTCTACCACTGGTTTCTTCCGCTAACCTGGCTGCGGTGGCGGCGTCTATCAGGGAAGAGGAAGGCAGTAGCTGTTGTAACGGCCACGCCAGTACGTTGCTGAACCAGGCGTAAGCATCTCCGAAAGCGGACTGTCCGGCTTCCATGCCCATCATACCGGGGATCACAGATCCCGGTACCTGACCACAGATGCCTTTCACCAGGGTGTGTTGCATCTCTTCCATGGGCGCCACCAGCATATCGCAGGTGGAAGTACCCATTACTTTGCTGAGATGATACGGTTCTATTTGTCCGCCTACGGCGCCCATATGCGCATCAAAAGCACCGATGCCGATGACCACACTGGTGGGAAGTCCCAGCCGCTCCGACCACTCCGGACACAGATGTCCGGCGGCTTCGCTGGCGGTATATGTTTTGCTAAAGAGGCGTTGTGTGAATCCCTGTAACAATGGATCTACGGCCGTAAAAAAAGCATCGGGTGGCAGCCCGCCAAATGCTTCTGCAAAAAGGGCTTTATGGCCGGCGCTGCAAACACCGCGTTTCAACTGACTTACGTGTTTGCCTCCTGAAAGCAGAAAAGGTATCCAGTCACAGTGCTCTACCCAGGAATACGTGGCTTTCCTAACGGCTTCGTCTGCACGAAGAATATGCAGCAATTTAGCCCAGAACCATTCAGAAGAATAAATGCCGCCAACAAAGCGAAGATAGTTCTCTTCAAAGGTGGCTGCCGTAGCGTTGATGGCAGCTGCTTCCTTCAGGGCGGTATGATCTTTCCACAATACAAACATGGCATTAGGATTATCATGGAAGGCGGGCGTAAGCGCCAGCGGTGTACCTGTTTCGTCTACTGCCACAGGGCTGGAACCTGTAGTATCTACGGAGATGGCTTTGATGTTAGCCGCCACAGTACTCCCTGCCTGCTGCAAACATTGTTTGATGGTGGTTTCCAGTCCTTCCACATAGTCCAGCGGGTGCTGACGGAAACGGCTCTGTGCAGCGTTGCAGTACAAACCATCTTTCCAGCGTGGATAATAAAATACCGCTGCTGCTATTTCCTGACCGTTTTGTACATCCACTATGATGGAACGGACGGAATCGGTGCCGTAATCTACTCCTATAACGTAAGATGAATTCATATTTAATGTATCATTGACACTTATAAAAAAGAAATTACGAATTACGGAGTTGTGAGGAGACTTATACGAATATCTCCTGTAAAATCTCCTCACAACTCCGTAATTCGTAATTCTTATTTCAGTTCCAGCATTACCACTGAGAAAGGCGGTAGTTTTACGCTGATGGCATTGTTCTTAAGCGATGCGCCTTTGAAATCTACCGGCTTAATAGTATTTGGCTTTGCAAAACTATTGTAGTCCTGCAATTTAGCGGAGGTAAGTAATCGGCCATTGACAGATTTGTAGGCCTGGCTGCGGGTATCCAGCGTAATTTCCTGTGCTTTATGGGCATCAATATTTACCAGGGAAATATGCGTGACGCCATTTTTATCTTTCGAAGCAGAAACGGTAACTGCTGGCAATTTTTCATTACCAAGCGTATAGTCGTTGCAGTGAACATCAACAGGGATCAGGGTGGCATCCTGGTGTACGCTGTACATCTCCATCACGTAGTAGGTGGGCGTTAATACCATGGTGTCTCCCTTAGTAAGGATAACCGATTGCAGTACATTGATCGCCTGTGCCAGGTTGGCCATGCGTACACGATCGGAATGATTATTAAAGATGTTGAGGGTGGAACCTGCGATCATAGCATCGCGCATGGTGTTCTGCTGAAACAGGAAGCCAGGGTTCGTGCCTCCTTGTACGTTATACCATCCACCCCATTCGTCTACTACAAGGGCTACCTTTTTTGCCGGATCATACTTGTCCATTACGGCCGTATGTTTACGGATCAGGGTATCGGTCAGCAGGGCCGACTTCATCGTTGTAAAATATTGCTGTTCTGTGAAATCAACCGCGTCCCCTTTGCGGTTCCAGTCTATGATAGAATAATGGTGCACGGCCACGCCCTGCAACAAATGCAGTGGAATATTTTTCATCAATACTTCGGTCCAGTTATAATCCGCATCGCTGGCGCCGGAGGCGATCCGGAAAATTCCATCCTTCAAATCACTATTCATAAAGGTGGCAAACTTGCGGTACTGATCTACATAATATTCAGGACGCATATTACCGCCACAGCCCCACGCTTCGTTACCTACGCCCCAGAAGCGAACCTTCCAGGGGGCCTGCCGGCCATTTTGCTGCCGCAGGTCAGACATCGGGCTTTTACCACCGAAGTTGGCATACTGCACCCAGTCCCCCAGTTCCTGCACCGTACCACTGCCTACGTTGCCAGAGAGGTAAGGCTCTGCGCCCAGCTCTTCACACATGTTCAGGAAGTCGTGTGTGCCGAAGCTGTTGTTCTCTGTTACATTTCCCCACCAGGTATTTACGATGGCCGGCCTTTTATCTTTCGGGCCTATACCATCCTTCCAGTGATAAGTATCTGCAAAACAACCACCCGGCCAGCGGAGATTGGGAATTTTCATTTTTCGCAGGGCGGCGATAACATCCTTACGGACCCCGTTCGTATTGGGAATATGGGAAGTGTCGCCCACATAAAATCCACCATAAATACAATTGCCGAGATGTTCCGCAAAATGTCCGTAGATATTGCGGTTGATCGTTTGTGTGGGCGCATCAGAACGGAAGGTAACCGTATTTTGTGCTTGCATGGCCTGCGTGGAAAGCAACAGCCCTATAATACCTGTACAGATATAATGATATTGTTTTTTCATAACGAGGTTTTAAAATATCCTGTCCCGCAACCTTGATTTGCAGTGACAATTCAAAAGAACAAAATAATTGTCACATTTACAATTAAAAAGCAAGAAAAAATATTTATTGCATCAATAACTAGCCATAGTAAAGGATTACACCTCATCTATTCTTCTGTAAGAATAAAAAAGGGACACCGTTGCCGGCATCCCCTGATATACTGTACTATAATCGACCTTTAGTTAATACCGATCACCTGCAGCCAGTTCTTTCCCGGCGGCTTATCATCGCCCTGCAGGGTAATGCCTATCCAGGTCATCATGGAAGGCACCACGTCATGTATAGAAGGTGCATCATCGGAAAGCGTGATCGGCGCACCTATGAAATCCCATGAATACGGACCTACAATCGTAAAATCGCTGTGGGAAGCACTTCTGTCAACCAGTTTATTACCGCTGCCATCATTGCCCGGCCAGTTGCCTATCAGGTTCTTGTAATAGGGATGTGTGGCATCTATATCAGAAACATAGGCGTACTTCTTAATCGCATCGTCCGGCATTGCCGTATTCCAGATACGGACATCCGCCATGTTCATGTCCACCACGTTATCATCGTACCATACAGTAGGGTTGTAACCAATCACCAGCGGGCTGGGCGACACGATAGATGACTCTCCGTCTGTAATGGTGCCGGAGCCTTTGCCTTCCCCATCTACATACACATTGGCCTTGTAGGTATTTCCCCCGCCGGCATCTTTAGTATGGGTAATGGTGGCTGCAATAGCATGAAAGTTACCGTCCACAATCGCTTTTGTTGGGGTGATTTCCAACGCATTGGTACCATCATGCACTACAAACACCACATCATTCCCACTGCGGTAAAATGACCATCCTACTACGGCACTGTCCACGTTTCTGCACTTGGTAAGGAACGGCGGATAATAGTAATCGAAATCGCCGTTGAGTCCTCTCGCAAATTTAACTTTTGCCTCAATCGTAATATCTCCTGTGCCGGGGTTGTAGATATCGTTATAATTTTCTGCACGTACGTATCCCGGATCACCTCCATGGAACCGGATGCCATAGTCAAATATTTTGGGGCCAACGAATTTTCCGGGTGTGATCAGGGGGCTGTAATAGATAGAGAAGGTATTACGCTCCATCGCTGATTTGCCGCCCATTTGTTTCATATAGCCGCCACTGGTAGACTGTATGATTACTAACCAGTCTTCTTTATCAGCATCCTTACGCGCCTTGAGGGCATCCAGCAGTTTGCCTACATTGGCATCCACATCTGAAATGGCCTGGCGATAGGTAGCATTATCACTGAACCCGGCCTGTAAACCAGCCTTGGCAGGCCCACTCAGGTTTACAATCAGCGCATCCGGGCTGGACGATGACAGCTCAGTTACTGCTGCGTCCACTACCCCCTTGTCGCCGGCTGTTCTGCTCACATCCACCACTTTATCTGCATTATTGAGCAGGAAGTTATTAAGGTCATCCCATTGCGTAATGGCAGTTACCTTGGTATTGAGATTATCCTGTTTCAGATAGTAGATGAAGCTGAAGTAATACTTGATATCTGCATGACTTCCCTGCACCGATTTTGGAATCAGTGTGCTGTCGCCTATCTGGTGACTGAGATAGGGCATCCCGGTAGTAAGTCCGGTCCAGCCGGCTGCCACGGTAGATACGGTATCATTCAACCCTTCCCAGGTGTACACACTCTTAGTGAGCAATCCTGTCATTACTGTTGGATTAAAACTTTCCACCAGCTTGCCGGGCGCACCATCTATCCCGATCAACAGCACTTTTCTCTTCTTGAATTTAGCGCCACCATAATTCAATCCTGCGGTATCGGTATCGTATTTAGACAGTGCCGGAAACTCTTTCCGGCAGGCGCTTATACCCGCTACAAATATGATAGCAGCCGCTATCAATCCTCCGCGTATATATCCTGATAATAATTTCTGCATAAAGCATTCGTTTAAGAAAGAAAAAAATGCACGTACTGTTAGAAAAATTTGAGCCATAAGCGACCCTCAATTTCCCAATTAGTATCGATCTGAAGATTAAGCCAGTAAGCTATCTGGTAAAACACTTCCTTGGTATAAGGAGGCGTTTGCAACTCCGAATTACCTGCACAGGGCAATACATAGTTCAGTACATCCCAGGCATAACCACCTTTCAGTTCAAAGTTTTTCCCAGTGGCGCCAGGTGCCTGATTTCTGAGTAAATTACCTTTCCCTTCTTTACAAGGCCAATAACCAATCAGCTTATTATAATTGGGATGTGTTTCATCAATCTGATTGGTGCAGGAATATTTCGCAATGACATCACTGGTGAGTGAATCGCCCCATATACGCACATCAGACATGTACATATTTTCCGGAGTACCGATAGAACCGGGAATGTATCCCATGGTAAGTGGCGCCGTGGTATTAAAATCTCCATTGGCAGTGATCTCCTTTGTATTATTCAGCACACCGTCAGTATAGGTTTTCACCCATCTCTTATTATTGGACGTCATGTAAATGACTGCTGAGAGCTGATGCCAGTTACCGTCATTCATCTTCCCTCCTTTGCACTGAATGTTGTTCTTCCCTTTCTGGCCAAAGTTTATCTGCCATACATTTCCTTCCTGGAAAAAACACCAACCAACCACGCCTCCATCAAACGAAGCGCGTTTAGAGAGGAATGCCGGGTAGTTAACCGAGAAGTTGGGAGTATAGTTCCGCATTTTTGCTTCAATGGTATAGTTACCTGTACTACCAATATTGTACATACTGTTATCCTGCAGAATAGCATTTACAGCACCGCTTCCCTGGTCGTACATGTGTACACCATATTTAATGGCCAGCGGTACTTCTATTTCATGCTGATACAAATCCGGGCAATAGTAGAGAGAAAACGCGTTGCGCTCTGCATCTGAGTCGGCGCCATATGTATTGTCTATTCCACCGTGAGTGGATTGTATAATAACCAGCCAGTTTTCATTGGCAAAATCAGGTCTGCTTTTCATCCCATCCAGCAATTCACCGATATAGGTATCCAACTGGTTCACAGCAGCTACATAAACAGGATTGTCCCCACTGAATGCGGAAGATTTACCGGCTTTGTTAACCCCACTGAAATGCGTAATCATCAGGTCCATGCTATCTGCTTTCAGGTGAGTCACTGCTGCATTTTTCACGGCCGCATCATCATCATTCGTAGTTACTTTTACAGTGGCGTCTGCCAATAATGTTTTATTCAACTGATCCCATCCGGTTACGGAAATCGTTTTCAGTTTTCGCTGGCCGGAATTTTTCAGCAGTGTAAGAAAGGACGCAAAACGGGCGCCGCTGGCAGATCCCGGTGTAATGCTGCTATCTCTTATATTATTCTTTTCAACGCCTGTTCCGGTCATAATACTGGCCCAGGACGTAGCATCGGTAGTAATAGAATCCGCAATAGCGTCCCAGCTATAGGTGCTATGCGGCATCAGGCTTTTGATAACCGGAGGTTTGATCTTTTTCAATTCAAGACCCGATAAGCCATCTACTACTATCAACAGTACTTTGCTCTTATCTGAAAATTTAGGTTGCGGCGTATTGTCATCCGACACCATGCCTATTTTTTTGCAGGCCCCTGTCAGCAGTATTGTTGCTGTAAGTGTGCAACCCAGTATATATTGTAAGGATCTTATGCGCATAATAATTTTATTTTGGCTGACTGTTGGGAGATGATCATCTGATATCATTTTTCCATACTTGTTCCGTGAGTACCGGCAAATCGGCGACATCAGCCACCGCGGAAGCCGAAACAGCAATGCCCCATTGATCAAAAAACGGTTTGAGATTTACACCTGCATATCTGCTGGCCTTCACAAAGAAGAAGTTTTTCTTCACCTCATTGATATAGGAAATACGCTCTTCATGGCGGGCCTCTTTACAGATATATCCCATCATACCATAACCGTAACGCTGGAACAACTGTACAAAAGGTACCAGTCGCTGGAAAACATCTTTTACATCTGAAAAGTGTTTACCATTCCCAACGGCTTTGGCAGCCCAATCCAGTGCTGGCTGCACAAAATTCTGCTCTTCATCGTATACGCGTGGAGGTTTGGTACCGTAACGCTGCGCTATCTTAAATACAAACAGGTTATTGGAAGTTTCTCCCAATCCGTCCGCTCCACTCCAGCTCCACATGCTACCCATCTGGAAGTTATGACCTATCTCATGGAAAGGTCCCCAGCTGGCTCCTTTGTTGATCTCTGCCACATCCAGGAAATCACTGTGCCAGTCGAGATACGCCATACAGGGATAACCATTATGACCACTGCCCAGCGAAATCTGTATGTCCAGTACAAAACGCTGCGGTGTACCCGGCGCCTGGTCAACCGGATCCGCAGGGTTATCGGATAAACCATACCATTCGTGATAATCTTTCTCTATTACCTCGTCCCACTTACTCATCACGGCACCTGCATCAAATTTATCCAGCAGGCCCAGTAATACTTTGCGGTAGGCCGTTAGTATAAACCGTTTGCCTCTCAACTCCAGCACCGGCACCTGCGAGCGGCGTACCTGATCTTTCCACGCAACAGGATCTGTTTCTCCCAATACAAAGTCAGGCGCTTTGCAAACATTACTGAGGCTAATAGTTACTGTTTTTTTAGATGGCAGCGCAGGAATCATATATACCAGGCCACCATAGATATTGCGGATATAGTTTACGCCCGGCAGTACCACACTACGGGTGGTGATCACCCCCGCGCGCAACTGGGGCAACTTACCGTTTACATCATCGGTATGTGATCCTATTTGCACGGCCATTCCTTCCATACCTTCAGGCACTACTACTTTCACCAGTTCGCCGGGCGCAGCGTAATAGCCGGTGCTCAGCCACGCGCCGGGAACTACACTGATCCGGATGTTGGGCGAGGCCAGTTTAAAGTCCAGGTTAAGTGTTACCGGTACATTATACAAACGGGGTTCGACAACAGAAATAAGGCCGGGAAACTTACGCGCATCTGCAAAGCCGCTGCTGTCGATCTTGGACATACTGGTATCGATCGCTCCAACGCCGGATGTATCGACAACCAGTGGCTTGTCATAGCCATCTTTGTAATCATAATCTTTTTTACAGGCTGTCTGCATAGTCACCAGCAGTGTTAACCCTACGACAGACCTGATAAATGATATTTTCATTGCACTGTTTTTTAAGTTAAACATCATGATTATTGAATGGTAGATGGGAAATCACGATAATTCGCAGGCCATGATTTTCCTACCAGGTTCCATTCCGGTTGTACCGGTACCTTCATCCAGTTCAGGATCATAAAGGGAATATCTACCGGGTTGGGTACATATCTTTCCTGGTTAGGAATCACAGGAAACAGGTAACCACTTACATCACTAAAAGGCGCCCATTTATAATTTCCTTTGAGAGAAAAATTCTTCCCGGACGGGCTCTTATCTGCAAACACACCGCCCTGTGCATCCAGGCATGGCCAGTAGCCAATGAGGTTAGCGTAATTAGGATGTGATTTGTTCACATAAGTACGCGGAGCCCATTGTTTGATAACTTCGTCAGATACTACGGTATTGAATATACGAACATCACTCATGTACATATCCACATACTGGTCGGTAAATACTTCGGTAAAATACCCCATGATAGTGTTGGCTGAACTGGTGATACCGGCTACATTGCTGGCCATTGAACCAGTCGCTTTGTTTTCCCCATCCAGGAAAACAGCCGCTACATAGCTGGCTCCTACTTTAGTCACGGTTCCTGTGATCGTATGCCAGTCTCCATCTGTGAATCCTACGGATGGTCTGATCTCGATTTTAGTACTGCCATCACCTATAAAGAAGGAAATATTACTACCATTGCGGAAAAATGCCCAACCAGGTGTGGTGCCGCTGCGGGCGGCTACCTTTCCAAAAAATGGCGGATAGCTGTAAGTATAATTTCCATTAGGGCCTTTATTAAACTTCACTTTTGCCTCAAAGGTCATTGATCCTGATCCGATATTATACAACTGCCCATCGGCGTTCTCTGCACGCACGTAGCTATCAGGGGGGCCATACAATCTCACGGCGCTGCCTTCATACGGCACGCGGATATTTTCTGGTCTTACCACTACTTCGCTTTCAAAGCGGGGGTTAAAGAACAGCGTAAAAGTATTCTGCACAGGATTGCTGAAAGGGGTGCCGTCATTATCTTCCGGCGCCACTGGCCATGTTCCGCCATGATTGGAGGTAACGATCACCAACCAGTTTTCATTGGCAAAGTTTTTACGGCCACGCAATGCCGCCATGATGCTGCCTACATTTTTATCTGCATCCAGGATCGCCTGATTGTATTGTGGAACAGATTCATCGAACCCATATTGTTTGCCGGCGGTTTCTACTTTATTAAACTCCGCAAACACTACTGACGCGCTATCATTTTTTAGTTCGTTGATCACAGCGGTGGTTACATCCATGTCTGAAGTAAATGTTTTATTTACATCCATGCTGTTAGCGATCAACTCCTGACTCAGGGTTGCCGAAGCACAGAACGCAGCGCTACGCGATATGACGCCGGCATCTTTCAGATATTTGGTAAATACCGGGTAAGTGCCCAGGTTTTTATTGGTATAATCATCACCTGTTACACCATGTTGTGCACCTGTAACCCCTGTGAGCATATCTGCCCAGGTGGCTCCGTCAGCGCCGGATGCATCACCGATACCGGTCCAGGAAAACACGGAACTATCGCGCATACTCCAGATCACGGGCGGTTTCATCGACTTCAGGGTTTCTCCCCTGGCACCATCTATCACCAGACAAAGTACTTTAGGCGTGCCGGACATTTTGCCCGGATCATTGGGGTATACTTTCCTCTCAATTCTACTGTCGCTCGCCTTATTACAGGCAAACAACGTAAAGATGGCGGCAACTCCCAAAAGCGAAATAATCTTTTTCATACTATGATTAACTGATTGTGATGATTATTTTTACTTGGCGATAACCATACGGAAAATATTTCCTACCGCTGTATTATCAAATGAAGAAATCGAACCGTACACAATCACGGCTGGCTCTCCCTCTGCCGACACGGTTTCTGTCATCCCATAAACAAATCCTGCCAGCTTACCGGTGTTGTTGTAACCAGCGGCCAGCGAACCATCGGCATTCATGATCACCATTCCTTCTCTTACATAATTATCATACTTATCGAAAGTTCCGGCTACTACTATTAGTCCGTTGTTTAGTTGTAAGGCATACGCAGGGGAACCGGAGTTAAACAGTTTAGGTTTAAAAGTGCTTACTACAGATCCATCTTCATTCAACATCATGATACCATCACAAGGGATGCCGTTGAACGATTTAAAAGCGCCGGTGATAATGATCTTTTTTGTCACCGCATTATACTTTATGGAGAATATCCGGTCATTTGCGCCACTACCGGATTTGAAAGCCGGGTCTACTCGTCCGTTCTGATCCAGGCATACAATATTTCCCGCGCTGATGTCATCAAACTTGTTAAAGGAACCACCCATCACTACCCTGCCATCAGGCAATACAATCGCATCCAGGATACTGCCGGCAGCACCGCTGAATCCTTTTGAAATGGCCAGGTTATAATGATAGGAAGAGTCGAGGTTGCCGTCCATATCCAATGCCATGATACTGTTCACATATCTTACATCGATCGACCTGTCGGTTTTCGTAGAATTTTTATAGTAGTACTGCAGATAGTTAAAAAAGGTGCCTAATACCAATACGCGGTTGTTGGTATAAAATATTTTCTGCACTACACCGGATACGCCGGCATTGAAAGCAGGGACGGTATCAAATGAGTTCTTCTCCTCTTCATTGGGATCGCCCTCGTGCGCATTGCCACCTGTCGTTTCCGTTGGGATGATTTGCACGGTGGTGGTATCTACCTGTCCGCTGGGATAGATGCGGGTGAGGTTCGTCATTCCCTTCATGCGGCCATATTGGGTAAAGAAACCACCCAGTACAAATTTACCGTTGGGGAGCTGCGTTGCGCCGGAAATACTTCCGGACATGCTTACTGCCGAATCTGTTTTGAAGGCACTTACAAACTGTCCGTGTTTCTCTATCAGCGCAATGCCATTCAGCGGATTACCTACGCCATTACTGTTATAAGTTTTGAAACCGCCCACCATCAGGTAACGGTTATCAGAAGTAGGCAACAGGTAATTAATGATACCATCTGCACCGGTACCGGCTTTGAAAGTATTATCCAGCTTTACCTTTCCGATTACTTTAAACACCGGTCCATGGAACACCTGCAACCCGATATTTATGTATGGACTTCCAGAGCTACTGGCTGGCGGCACTTTTACGGTAATGGCCCCATCTGAAATCGACACTATTTGCGCCTCCTGACCTGACAGAAAAAAATGCAGGGAGTCTTTATAAGCCATCAGCCCCGTTACTTTAAATGTTACCAGGTCGCCGGAAGATCCCTGTGAAGGATTGGGTAGTTCATCGCTGAACTTTACGCCCAATGGAGGCTTCCCTCCTGCGTACGGATCGGGGAATACACTCCCGTCATCTTTTTTGCAACCAGCCACCATTGCCAGCGATAGCAGCAGTAACCATATATTTTGTCTGAACAATTGCATCATCTGAATAATTTGTGAAGGGAGTAATTAATGTAAGTCCAGGCCATACTGCAAACAGCGGCTATAGAATTCGGATACACTGAACCCAAAATCATGTTTTGAAAAAACCAGTACATGCACGGCACCGTTTGTGGGCTCTATGTTGGCAGAAGCTACAAGAGCCGGGAACCAATAAAATGGTGGCTGTGAGATATCGGGTGTATAAGAGATCATCAACTGCCGGTATCCGGCATATTGCGCGCCGCCTTCGTTGTTATATATTACGCCGAGGTTCATGGGTATGCTGTCGTAAGAGCGCATAAACACGCCGGGATATGTTTTATACTGGGCAGGATCTATCTGTGGGATATCCTTCAGCATATACTTTCCTTTGAAAATATAACGGGAGAGCATTTCCCGCCATACCGGCGCTGGCACCTGTGATAATTTGGTGATGGTATCCTTTCCCGTGAGGAACAGCACCTGGTTTACCAGGGAGATTGTACTATCAAAACAGGGATTAGATGGAGCAAAAAAGGTGATGGTTTCATTTTTGAAAACATTTTCCATTTTCGTCATACTGATCACCTGCAGCAGTTTACTGAAGTATTCAGGTTTTGACTGAAGATATTCCAGCACAGTACCATTGAATTTTCCTTTTGCTAGACCGGTATCCTGGTAATAATCTTTTTTGCAGGCGGCGAACAGCATCACAGTCAAGGTGAAACCTGCCAGGAGCGATAAATATTTATTTTTCATGTTCAGCAGTTTTTAGGTTAACGCCAGTATTCATTGAGTTTCATTAAAGCATTGTTGGTAAGCGCACTTTCTGCGATAGGCCAGGTCCAGGCGCCGCGTTGGAAAGCCGATTGGGAAATGGGCGCTGTGCAGTATTCCTGGTTGAGGATACGGTGCGTGCGAACAAGGTCATAGTAAGCATGTCCTTCTCCCATCATTTCTTTGGCACGCTCCCAGAAAATAGCATCCTTCAGCTCAGTAGCATCTGAACCGGCATAAAAAGCTGTTTCTGCGCGGCCACGAATGAGATTCAATAAACGGATCGCCTCAGATTGATTGGCAGCGCCTAACTCCGCATTCGCCTCTGCCGCCAGCAGAATAGCATCCGCATAACGGAATACGATCAGGTTACCATCAAATGCAATGTTACTGCCGGAGTTGCCGATGAACTTCCGGAACTCTACGAGGTTGCCTTCCCGATACATAGTATTGGCGTCAAACCAGAGGTCTTTTCTTTTATCCGCTACGCCCAACGGGTACATCTTCTCCAGGAACTTGCCTACGTAGTTTACGTAAGAATAGCCGCTGCCGGCGCCATGCTCCAATACATTATCGTTCAGGTACTGATAACCCAGTCCGCGTACTTCTCCATAGTTTACATTCTGCGTAAGCTCAAACAACCCTTCTTCAGATCCTCCCCTGTACAGGCGGCGGAATTCTGAGGTGGTCAGCAAACGATGCGCGCCGCCATTTTGTTCCATCAGCTCTTTGCCGAGTGCCACAGTAGCTTTATAGTATTTGTCTTTATTGGCTTCATCAAAGCCCGCGTTCCACATGTTCATATGCATCATCAATGCCAGTGCTGATCCACGGCTGGGACGCACGGCTTTCATTTTAGGATCACTGTAAGCCCAGGGCAGATCATCTTTGTACTTCGCCATTTCGGCCAGGCAGGAATTCAGTACATCAGTAAACTTAGTACGGCCAATGATTTCATTGAAGTATGGCTTTGTGTAATAAGGCACATCTCCATACAGGCGTACCATCAGGAAATACAGGAAATTTCTCACCCAAACTCCTTCCGCTTTATATCTTCGTTTATCCGTAGCCGATATCTGGGTGTCGGGAATATCGTCCACACGGTCTATCAGGATGGCAGCCGATTGTATTACCCGGTAATATCCCTGCCAGTTAGGAATATCGTTAAAATGGAAAAAGCCATTCCAGTAACCCTCTTTCATTAATCCTTTCAAATCGTTGTACACCAGGAAGTCGTAGTACGGGCGTCCCCAGATGGCGCGGGAAGTGGATGTTTGACGGTATATACCGCAGCGGAACTCTGCTGCGAGGAAGAAAGAGTTGGTCAGCAGTACATCCGCGATCTCTCCGTAAAGGTTATTGGTAAACTTTTCCGCATCGGCTTTGGTTTGCCAGAAAGTGGAGCCGGATTCCTTGTCCGTGGTAGTCGTTTCCAGGAACTTCTTACACCCCGGCATGCTGGTGCAAAGTAAAGCGGCCATTCCTATCGCAAAAACTAAACGCTTCATATATCACAGTTTAATTGCTTAATACATTGATTGTTTATATCCTAGAACTGCACGTTCAAACCCATTGTCACGGTTTTTCTCACCGGGTATCCACCTGTCTGATCTCTTCCGAGTGCAGATACGTTTTCCGGGTTAGGGCCGCTGTATTTACTGAACATGAAAGGATTACCCAACGTGCAATACGGACGACAGGAGGTAATACCCCAGCGGATGGTTTTGTCGCGCGGTATAGTATAGGCCAGCGTGATAGACTGTATCTTCAAATAAGAACCATCTTCTTCAAACAGGGTCTGTTCTACGCGATACGGCCTTATGTTCTTATAGCGCTGATAATCGTACGGATTAGGATACTTCGCATTGTCTCCATTCTTAACCCAGTAATCGTATTGATCCAGTGGCACCAGGGCGCCAGGTACGGTGGGTCTTCCGTTGGCATCATATCCAAATGGATTGGAGAAGCTGTTAAAACGGTCCTGTACGGCGTTATTTAATATAGCGCGGATAGCCGTGTAGCTGCCGGTAATATTAAGCGACCAGGGGCCGTACTGCACAAATGAACTAAGTCCTCCGGTAGCGAGTGGCTGAGAGTTACCGGCATAAATGATATCTGCATCATTGATAATATAGTTACCATCACGGTCTGTCCACCTGGGATCGCCGGCTTCTGCATAATAATAATTTTTACCATCGGCAGAAGACACCAGCAGCGGCCTGCCAGTGGCAGGATCTACCTGTACGCTGCCTGGATTGGAATACGCGCCGGTATTGTTCAGCAGTAAGTTGGTTAAACTGTTACGACCTACACGGTACAGGATATTTTGTTTGGCCGTTTCATCATACCATATATACTCCCGTTTACCATTTGGCAGGCGGGTCAGGATATTTTTATTGAATGCGCCATTAACAGTAATGGTCCAGTTTAATTTGCTGGTAGCAGGTAAAGGGCGATAGGTAATGTTAAACTCTATCCCGATATTCCTCATGGCGGCATCGTTCGTTTTCACTTTGCTGAATCCGCTACTGGTAGGGAGTTGCAGCTCCATCAACATGTCGCTTACATCTTTAATGTAAACGTCCATTTCGGTAGACAATTTACCTTTCCATAATCCGAGATCAAAACCACCATTCCACTGGGTAGTAGTAACCGGTTTCATATTGGCATTCGGTAACTGATCGTAGGAAATACCACTCATAGAACGGTCATTGTATTTACCACCGTTACGGTCGTCGTACACACCATAAGCATCAAAAATGGTACCCTGTGGCGTTACATTCCGTCCCCAGGTAGCGCGAAACGAACCATAGTCAAGCCAGGTTTTATCTTTCAGCAGGTTCTCCTTATTAAAATTCCAGCGGACACCGATAGAAGGGTTATTGGAATACGGAGTAGCTTTCCCGGTAGTGGAAGATGCATCGCGCCGGTAGGTAAGATCCAGCATATATTTTTGCATGTAGTTGTAAGAGAAGGAAGCCGCAATAGAAACCATCCTGTTGTCGGAACTTCCATTCAGTACACCACCTGCATCGAATGCACCACCGGATCCGATGGGTCCCAATACATGATCACTTGGCGTAGCACGCTGACGCAGCATGGTAGCCTGAAAAGTGGTTTTAGTCAGCTCATTAAAAGCAGAAGCGCTAAAGTTATGTTTATTATTTACCGACTTGTAATAAGAAAGACTGCTACGGCTATATAAATTAGTAGAACGATCATTATAAGCCCTTACTTCCGAATAGTTGTTATTGATAGCTGCGGGAATAAAGTTATCCTCTGTACCGGTGGTATTACCAAAACTGAACTGGCTGGTGGCATGTAAACCGGTGAGCACTTCATAGTCTATATCCACATTAGTGGTTACATTCGCTGTTTTATTCACGTTATCATTTCTCAAGGCTGCTACTGCGTTGGCAGAAGCAGAGTAAAAAGAAGGCGCCGGCAAAAGGGAAGACTGACCTCCGGCTTTACCTACATCCGTTTGCGTGATACCATTGCCACTACCCTTACTGTTTTGTCCGAGACTGGTAGTCACCGCACCGTAAATCTTCAGCCGTGGTGTGGGCCGGTATTGCATGTTGGTGCTGAGAGTATAACGGTTAAAGTCAGTGTTCTTTACTACTCCTTCTTCATTATAATAACCGAGATTGGCTTTATAGTTAAAGCGGTCATCACCACCGGAAACGGTGACGTTATGCGTTTGGTTATAGGTGTATTTATAGAACAATCCCTGCCAGTTGGTAGAATTGTTATAGTAAGGATTGAGGCTGTCTGCCAGGAAAGGCGTGGCATTGATATCAGCCTGTGCGTACTTTAATGAATCCGTATAAGTAAGGATCTGCGAAATACGTTGCTGCCTTTCGCCGTTACCGCCGATTACTTCCCGCAGGGTAGGCGGAATACTTACGAAGAAATTACCTGAATATTGTACGATAGGCACTTTTGATTTACCGCGTTTGGTATTGATCAGCATAACGCCGTAAGCGCCACGCGATCCATACAATGCAGTAGCCTGGGCATCTTTCAGAATCTGTACACTTTCAATGTCTTCGGGTGGAATCAGTGATAACGGATTCAAACCCGGGCCTGCCTGATTAAATCCATACTGGTAATTGGAATTGGCATCAACGGGGATACCATCGATCACAAACAATGGCGAGGTAGGTGCCAGGAAAGCATTGCTGCCGGAACCGGTGATGCTCAGTGTAGACAACCCCCTCATTTGGATAGTACCTGCATAACCTGGTGCGCCGGTATTATTCTGGATATTCAAACCCGCTACTTTACCCTGCAACAATTCCAGTACGTTGGATACCGGTACATCCTGCAATTGTTTACCACTGATTAACACAGTAGATCCGGTAGTGGTTTCTTTTGTTTTTTTCTGATACCCGATCACCACCGTTTCATTCAGTTTATTTTCTTTTACCGTGAGATATATCCGCATCAGTTCACCAGTTTTGGCTTTTTGGACAATGGTATTAAAGCCCAATGCCTGGAAGCTGATATCGGCTCCTGCCGGTACAGTTACAGAAAAACTGCCGTCCCCTGCGCTGGCGCCTACTCCTTTAGGTGGCTTACCGCTGAATATGACCACGCCCGGTACAGGAGAGTTGCCGCCTTTCTCATACACGATTCCTTTTACCGTTACCGTCTGATCCTGCGCCGAAGCTGTAACAGCGAGCATTACAGCTATCAACAGCGCGATAAGTGGTTTTATCTTCCCTGGTATAGTGTTATACTTATACATGAAGGTTTGATTTTTTCATTTGATGATTTTATTTTCCTGCCAATGACATCTGTTTTGATCAGTTATCTCTGAAATCGGGATTTCCTTTCCAGAACCAGAATACAATTTTCCAGACGCCCGGCTGATAGATGGCGAATTGTGTTCCTACCTGCGCGGTTACTCTCAATGCGCCATTGGAAACACGATCATAGCTAAAAGTGGCTACTGCACGATCTCCAATGCCATTGGTATATTTTGTTTGCCGTAAAGCCAGCGGGATAGGATACGCCACGTCATAGGTTACTCCTTCCGGGGTAAATTTTGGCTGCCCGAAGTGATGCACTACGTCTTCCCATTTAGTATGTTTAAACAACGCAGGGTTGATAGGATTATAGGAAGAATCGCGGAATTCAAATGTGAGGGAGTTACCGGTGGCATTCGGATCTTTGTAGAATACCGTTATTACCCCTGAGTTACCAATGTAACTTTCATCGTTATAGTTCTTTACACCAGATACCAGGTAAGCATAGGTATATCCGTTGGCGTTAYCGGTTACCGGATCAATAGAGCTGGGTGCATATGGCTGCGGGCGAAGCGGCTTCAATGCCAGGTTGCGGATCATTTTACTACCGCCGCTGTTGGATACTTCCACATCAAATTTATACCCGGAATCCGGCTGCATTTTGATAGCGTTCAGGTATTGCAGATCGGTAGGCGCCCACATAACAAATTGCCCGGAGTGCTCCCGTACTTCAAACAGGTGGTGCTGTTCAATGGTACGCTTCTTTTCTATTTCTTCACGGGTGGTTTCCAGACCGGTATAAGCTTCTTTCCATACCAGTACCGGGAAAGTTTTATTAAAGATGTCCGCGGATCCGCCATCCACACTTCTCATATTCATGATTTTAAAAGTGAGTGGACTGGTAGAGTTGTCTGCGTTGAAAATATTGGTGGCAGGATCTTGCGGCAACAGGGAAGTTCTTCCCAGCACCGGTTCAAACGTAGTTTGGGTGTAGTTAGCTCCTGAACTGATAAAATCCACGTCAGCCGGCACTTTTACGCAGGCATACAGTAGTAATCCGGAGGCGGCCAAAACTGTCAGCAACTGAAATGATCTTTTCATTGTACAATTATTTATCGGCTTCAGCTAAAAGCTATTTGTTAAATCTGTTGATGAATTCATTAAATCCAAATTCATGGTCTTCGGCCAGGATGTGCATCACACCGTTCCTCAAATAAGTATCCATCGACATGGTATTGGCCCTTATCCATTTGCTGATGTAAAAGGAACCTTTTGTATCACTGTAGATGATGTATGCCGGTCCGCCGCCTGTATAACCCGAAGCAGTTTGGGTATATAGCTGCAGGTTTACTTCACGGCTGTATTTGATGGAGTTGATGCCGCGGCCATCGGGGTATAACAACAAACTATCGGTTGGATATACACCCGGCACCACGTAACGGCAAAACAACGTATCCAGGTTTTTCTGATCCAGATCGGCCAGGGATAAGGAGGCCAGTCCTTCCTTTTCCCGCAATACATTGAGGTTACGCATGGCTGTTTTAAAACTGGTATTGGTGACCGCAAATAAAGTAAGCTGTGTATTACTCATTACCCGCTTTAAGCCAAGCCGGTCGATGACCACCACCATAGAATCAAAAACGCCCACCTGGCTTTTAAGATAATCGTACATGTTGGCATCTATCTGGGTAGCACCCTTGGTGTATGATTTATATCCTCCATCCTTCTGGCAGCCGGTAAAAAATGCACCAGCCATTAACAACAGAAGGCAATATATTCGGGTATAAGCATGTATCTTTTTCATAGCTGCTATTATTTATTCCAGTAAGCATTTTGAACAAGCTGATGATTGGCGCTGAGCACTTCATCCGCAATCGGCCAGTAGATACCTCCGTTGCGCAGCAATGGTCCCAGCTCACTGCTGCCAGGACGCAGGCGGGCAAACCGTACCTGGTCGTACCATCGCCAGCCTTCTCCCATCAACTCTCTTCTTCTCTCCTTAAAAATTTCTACCAACAGATCTTTGCCCTTAAAAGAAGGACTTACGATCCCCCTGCTCACCATTACAGTAGACAACCACTGCATAGCTTCATTCGGATCATTTAATACGGTGGCAGCTTCCGCTCTTAACAGCGCCAGCTCTTCCAGGCGGGAGAACATCATGGTGCCATTGTACAACCGGAAAGTACCTTTGTCAGCTTTCCCATCTTCAATCACTTTGATCTTGCTGAACACCGGTGTATTGGTGGTGTAATTGGAGAAGTAATAAGTTGTTAGCGGGTAACCTGTGGTCAGATCAATACTGAAGCGTTCATCCCCGTTCCATTCGAAATATTTAAGAATAGAATCCCTTGGAATATACATAGCCGGCAACTGGTTGCTGGTAATGGGCTGCGCCAGTGTATATTCTTCCAGGTGACCGGCGGTAATGCCTTCTGCATTCAGATAATCGAATGAAAAATTCAGGATCTGACTCGGTCCTCTGCGCGCAAAAAAGCCGCTATCGCTGGCACAGAGTATATCCGTTTCCGGTGTAAAGGAAGCATCCGCACGCGTGTAGTTATCGAGGATAAAACGGGTGTAAGACATTACGTCCGTATAGTGTTGCTGCCAGGCTGCAATATGTGACAACACAGCATATGCGCTGATCTTATTAAACAAGGTACCGGCCCAGAAACTGTATCCCTGGTTAAAATAAAAACCGGGACTTTGCGGATCAGTACTGTTATAAATGAAAGGCAGGTCCTTTGCAGCAGCTATCAATTCTTTCTCTGCAAAATCGAGCACCTTTGCCTGTGGTGTACGCGGCAACTGCGGGAATTGTCCATCATAAGAAGATACGATCAGCGGCACATCACCCCATATACGAACAATATAGAAATAAAGGAATGCGCGCAAAGCCCTTGCCTGCGCCACATCTAACTGATGATTTAACCTGGTATAATAGGCATCTTTCCCGAGTATGTCACCCGATCTTTCTATGAACAGGTTGGCCGCATTGATGGCCGCATAAAATCTGCGCCAGCTTTTAAGCGATTGCAGTTGCGGGAAAGAAACATTTAATTCATTATTTACAACTGCTTTCAGATCGGCACGGGAGGTAGGCAGGAAGTCACCCTTGCGGAACTCCCCATACATCCAGAACGCAGCATTATCCGTGAGCGCAGCGCGGGTAAGTCCATACACCCCTATCAGGGAGCTACGGGCATCTTCCACAGATGACCAGTAATCCTTGTCTGTCACCAGCCTCGTGGATTTTACATCCAGCATTTTACTGCAGGACATGCACATGGTGATCAAAGCCAACACCAGCGCCTTTTTTGTTACTAATCGAAATATATTATTCATGCTTAATGAAATGACAAATGATTATAAATCCAGTTTCAATCCAATGGTGTATGTTTTGGGAATGGGTATCGCATAACCGTTATCATAGCCATTGTAATAAGTCAGTTCAGGATCTCCGCCGGTATAAGCAGTAAACGTAAGCAGGTTGTTACCGGTAGCATATACATAACACCTGCTGATGCCCGGCGCCAGTCGCTTCATCCACCTGGTACCCGCCAGATCATAGCCCAGGGATACGGTGCGCAGTTTTACAAAAGAGCCGTCTTCCAGGAACAGGTCCTGATCCGCACGATACGGAATCACAGCGCTCCATGGATTATACTGCGGATATGTTTTCATATTTTCAGGATGCTGCCAGTAAGTGATATCTTTTACAGACTCCAGGTTGGATTGTCCGTCGTGGTTTACAAAATCGTAACGCACCGCAGTTTTGCTGTTCAGGATATTCATGCCGCCGGCAAAATAAAAGCTGAAGGACAGATTTAAATTGCCATACCGGAAGTTGTTATCGAAACTACCGGTATATACAGGCATACTGTGTCCCTTCATTACTTTATCCTTGTCGTCTACAATAAAATCGCCGTTCCTGTCTTTCCATGCCGGATCACCGGGTTTAAATGCTACGCCTTTGAAATTAAGTGGTTCGTTGTTTTTTGGGTTGATGGGAATGTCTGCCACTTTGCTGTATCCGCCTGTATTTTCATACACCCAGAACTGGTCCACGGCCTTGCCTACTTCAAACCTGCGATCACCGGTAACGAATGACTGCACACCGCCAGGTAAAGCCTTCAGGGTATTTACATTCCATGCGCCGCTGATCGATGGGGTCCACTGGAACTTTGCCGTGCGGATCACATCGCCCGACACGCCCGCTTCAATACCACGGTTATTTACATGCAAGCCACTCATATATGCGCTGGCGTAACCAGATTCCGCTACTACCGGCATCGGCAGCAGCATATTGCGATCATCTTTTGAATAATAATCTGCTGAAATACGCAACCGGTTATGAAAGAAAGCAGCATCGGTACCGATCGTAAGTATATCTGTATAAGACCAACCAATATCGTCTCCTACCCAACCATAGGAATAGGGTCTGGACAAACCGGCAACGCCGGTATACGAGTAGGCGTTGGGGTTACCAGACCAGCCCATATCCACTTTATATTGCGGGCCGGCAGCGAAACGATCGTCACCATACATCCTGCCAATACGTCCCCAGGAAGCATGCAATGTCCAGTCACTAAGTATAGGCGTATGCGTTATAAACTGATTTTTCAGGTTCCACTCTCCGCTAACCGAAGGTGTAAGTAACCAACGTTTGGATGGCGCTACCAGCGAAGAGGCATCATTGCGTAATGTTAGCGTGACGCGATAAATATCCCGGTAATTATATTTTACATTACCATAGAAAGACAACAGCCGCTGTTTCTCCGCATCAATAAAACGGTACACCAACTGGTTGGCAAAATACAGTGGTGATAAGTAGTTGCCTTTACCCGCATCGCTCTCCACAATATTCACCTTTACGCGGTCGCTGATACCTTTATATGCGCGCTCGTAGTTATACTTTTGGAGATCGGCCTGGAATGACTGTCCTGCTTCAAAATTAAAATGATGATCACTGGAAGGAGCCCAGGCATAGTCTATGACGTTTTCAAAACCAGTACGCTGATTGTTACCAAAATAATTGGATGCGTAGTTGGCGCCATCCATTAAGGTAGAGGGATAAAAGACATCTCTTAGATTTTCATTGTAATCGTATAACAGGCGCGTGGTATAACGTAGTTGCCTAAACGCAAATACAAGCGAGAATGTTCCCTGTATACTGTTTACATGGTTTCTGTCGAACCCTTTACGGAAGGCATCCCGATACTGGCCATACGCGTCCTTACCGGGGGATAGCGGGTTTGACAGGTCAGGGATATATGCTGTTTCCAGAAAGCGGTCCTGCATGGAAGTATTTCTGACACGATCCATTCTGTTGGCATTGATCATAGCAGAAGCCATGAGCCATTTAATGGGCGACATATTTACAATAAAGGAGCCGGTGTATTTATCGAGGCGGGTATTATCTGCAATACCATTTGCCTGTGTTTTATCGCCAAAGAAACGGAAATTGGCTCTTTCAGAACCGCCGGAAATACTGGCGTTAATGCTGTGTTGTGTAGTATTGTGGAAGTACAGATCGCTCCAGTTGGCGTTACCGAAATATCCCTGGTTAGAGGAATCACGCAGGTAAGATGGGAAACTGAGTGAATCTGCTGTAGTGGCGTACTGCTGATAGAATGGCCTGCGGAAGCGGTTTTCATACTGTGCATTGGTAGTATAAACCGGATCAAACAGGTTGACACCGAAGTAACTGTTCACGCTGATTTTTCGTTTACCTGAAGTAGCATTTTTAGTGATGATATTAATCACGCCATTGGCGCCCCTCGGTCCAAACAAACTGATAGCGGCGGCATCTTTGAATACCTGTACTTCTTCCACATTATCCAGGTTAACGATAGAAAGCAGGTTGGTAGCTGGTCCCAGCCTGGTTTGATCGGAGTTCTGGATATCATACACCAGGCTATTGTCCTGGATCATGGGCACGCCATTTAAATACACGGCGGGTTGTACCTGGCTAACATCTTTTTTTGACAGCAGTGGCATAGACAAACCACGTATATACATGAACTGTTCGGTGCCGGGTTCTCCGCTGGGCTCCTGTGTATAAAGGCCCCTGATGCTACCTTTCACCATTTGCTGCAGCGAAGTATAAGGAAACAGGGCAACATGCTGTACGTTCAGGGTATCATTATTTTTAAATGCTGCATTTACCCATTTCCTGTTGATGGTGTTGATCACATCATACTCGGAAATAACGGTGGTATCTTTTTCTTCGTTGGGAACAGAATCCAATGCTAAAAAAGGCTTGCCGTAATCCGCTGCCATAGCGTGTGGCGAGCCAATGCATAAGGTAACATGCATAGTACAGCAGGCTGCTATCAGCGAAAGGATCCAGCGCCGCTTTTTTCCGGACAACCGCGTGGATAGATGATCTCTCATTGTTCATTAATATTTGAAGTGATTCATTCCGGGCAATAGCATTCCGTTCAGGCATTTTTCAATGTCTGTGCACAAACAGAATACCGCCGTTATTTCAGCTATTTGTTGCTAATAAAATCTGTTTAAAAATGGCCGTAAAAATTACGCATAGGAAGGTCCCTTCCCGTGGAATACTGGTATAAATTTTTCATTGTTCGTGTGTTTATATGAGAAATAAGCCGTTTAAGATCATAGCTCCGCCGGTAGACAAACAGGGTCCATCAAAGCAAAAAACATCGGGTATACACGGATTACAGCCAAACAAAAAAGATATTCATCTCTCAGTCAAACCGATCATTATTTGTTTACAGGGAAATCTTCAGTGCGTTACGATTCTGGTTCTAATAAATGCTTTTGAAATTTGGTTGAATACTAAACTATTGTTTCATTGTTGTCCACTATCATCCACAAAGTAATAAGCGTAGTTGCTACGTCATATTCCCAAAACAAAACGTGATAATTATATGACACAGGAAATTATACAAAGCATTTCTTTTGACGCAACATCGACATAGAGATGACAAATAAGGATCAGTATCTGCTAATTTATAATCAGAAACAGCATCATTTATATTTTTAGGGAGATGACCTACATTTGCGCTGTAATTTTTTGGGACTATGAARCATTTTATATTGGCAAGTACCTCCACCTTGTTTGGAGAAACCTATCTGGCTTATCTGCAACCGGCCATGAAAGTATTGTACGCAGGCGTAGATGAAATCATATTTATTCCGTTTGCCCGTCCGGGTGGTATTTCCCATGATGACTATACCAGCAAGGCAGCGGAAGCATTTGGAGCTATCGGCATAAAAGTAAGGGGACTGCATACATTTGATGATCCGGCAACAGCCATTAAAAATGCGAAGGGCTTTTTTACCGGGGGAGGCAATACTTTTCTGCTGGTAAAAACACTACATGACCAGGGACTGATGTTTATATTACGTGATGCCGTGAATGGCGGCGCACCATATATGGGATGCAGTGCAGGGAGCAATATAGGTGGTGTAACCATGAAAAACACCAATGATATGCCCATTGTATATCCGGCCAGTTTCGACACCATGGGGCTGATCCCTTTTAACCTGAATCCCCATTACCTCGATCCGATAGCAGGTTCCCAACATATGGGAGAAACCAGGGAAACCCGTATCAGGGAATATCTTACTCAAAACACTACGCCGGTATTGGGACTGAGAGAAGGTAGCTGGATCTACGCACATGATACCCACTTAACACTGCAAGGCAATTTGAGCGCCCGCATTTTTGAAGTGGGCAAAGAGCCGTATGAACTGCCAGCCGGTAGTTCCCTCAGCACCCTGAAATAAAAATGTAACCCAATCCTTTAAAAGAACAATCATTCTTTTATCTTTGCCACATGCGTGCAAAAGATGAAAATAAAGCCTTCGTCATCCGGGAGAAAGCTATGGAGATGATTGTTCAGGAAGGATTTGATGGTATGAGTATGCATAAACTGGCCAAAGCGGCCAAAATATCTGTCTCTACCATCTATACCTATTTTAAAAACCGGGAGGACCTGCTGAATCAATTATATGTAGAAACCGGCAATCTTTTCATGCAACAAATGATGAAAGGGTTTAGTCCTGATATGGATTTTGAAGCGGGGTTATGGCAACAGTGGCATAACCGCTATCAGTATATTCTGCGGTATCCGCTGCATCATCGCTTCTGGGAATTGTTCCGGAACTCTCCCCTCGTGGAAAAGCAGAATTTTTTGGAGGAGCATGCCTTCAAAAAAGCCATGCTGCAGTTTATTTTGAATGCAGAGCAAAAAGGAGAAATTGTATCATTGCCCACAGAAATTTTCTGGGCTGTAGCCTATGGCACTTTTTATACCCTTATCAAATTTCACCTGGATAATTCCACTATGTCGGGAGCACCTTTCACGCTCAGCGATGACAAGCTGAAACAAACCTTTCAACTTGTCATGAAATCTTTGAGAGTATAATGGTAATGTATATATTATCTTCGCAGCGGTAGAAGTGTAGCTCAGATGGAAGAGCACTTGCCCTGCACGCAAGGGGGCACCGGTTCGATCCCGGTCGCTTTTACCAATTTTATTATAACTGCAACGTATATAATTTCATTATCTTCGCCGCGGTAAAAGTGTAGCTCAGATGGAAGAGCACTTGCCCCACAGCTTGAGGTCACTGGTTCGACTCCGGTCACTTTTGCCAATTTATCTTCTTCCCCCATAACGTTTCCGTATATACGCCTGATTTATTACTTTCGCTGCGGCAGCAGTATGGTTTAATTGGAAAAGCACCCGACTGCCAGTAGGGAGTTATCAGTTCGAGTCTGATTACTGCCGCCTTTCTTTCTATTTAACCGATAAGATCATGCAGGAGTTTTCAGCAGCCGACTGGGACAAATTTTACGAGGTATTACAATTTCTCAGCAGACATCCCTTTGATTCTCCTGACACCGAGCGTTTAAAAGGACTGGTTACAAAAATCTACAAAACCGCCCGCAAAGAAATCAGGCAAACAGAAAGCGAACGCCGCTACCAGGCCGATCAGCAGAAGCTGCAGAACACCGTTGTGTTTCAGCAGGGCCTAAAGTCTTCCATAAATCACACCATCACCGACACCATTTATTTGCCCGTACAGCAGGAACTGGAAAATGCATGTATCTGCTATTCATGCCGGCAACCATATACGACCGTACATTATCACTATCACCGGCTTTGTCCCACCTGCGCACAAATTCACCTGGAAAAGAAGGCACAGCGTGTATCCTTAACCGGTAGAACAGCTATTGTTACCGGCGCCCGCATGAAAATCGGGTATGCAACCGCACTGCGCCTACTACGGGATGGCGCCACAGTGATTGCTACTACCCGCTTTGCTGCGGATGCATTGCTGCATTATACCAAAGAACCGGATTATGCCTTATGGAAAGACCGGCTCACCATATACGAACTCGATCTTATCAGTTTACCACAGGTAGAACAATTTATTCAATACCTCTACCAAACATTGCCGGCACTGGATATCATCATCAACAATGCCGCACAAACGATTCATTATCCGCAGGAATATTACCAGCCCTTAGTGGAGAAGGCGGCGCAACTTCCGCTACTGCCGGAGGCAGACCGGGCAAGAATTGTAGCTCCCGCACCAGTACAACCCACACTCATTGGCAACAATGAATTATTTCCTGCCGGACAGCTTGATTTCTTTAATCAGCCACTGGACCTGAGAAGCAGCAACAGTTGGGTCATGAAGCTGGACGAAGTAGATACGGCAGAGGTGTTGTCTGCCAACCTGGTGAATAACATATCCCCCTTTATGCTGAACAGCCGGTTAAAGCCGTTGATGCTGCAATCCTCTTTCCCCGATAAATTCATTATCAACGTTACTTCTTCGGAAGGACAATTCAGTTATGCCCAGAAAACCATTTATCACCCGCATACCAACATGACCAAGGCGGCACTTAATATGATGACACGCACCAGCGCTGTTGACTATGCAACGCAACATATTTATATGAACAGCGTAGATGTGGGATGGGTATCTACCGGTAACCCGATTGAAAAGAAATCGAGACTGGAACAAAGAGGCTTTTTGCCGCCATTGATGCTGGATGATGCCGCAGCAAGAATTTATGATCCTATTCTGCAGGCGATAAATGGTGAACCCAGCTTTGGAAAACTATATAAAGATTATGCAGAAGTAACCTGGTAATTTTTACAACGCTAACCCACCATCACAACGTATTACCGTACCTGTTATATTACCATTCCGCATCAGGAACAGGATCGTATCTGCTACATCTCCAGGCTCTCCTACCCTGCCTACCGGTGTTTGGGAAGCATAGGTTTCAAAGGTATCTGCTTTGGCATCTGCCGGCAGAAAATCCCACCAGCCGGTATTAACGACCCCGGGAGAAACGGCGTTGATACGTAAGGGTTGGATTTCTTTGGCAATAGAAGGGATCATTAATTCCAACGCACCATTAATCGCCGCCAGACCGGATACGCCCGGCGCCTGTGATATCGCTGAAATAGCCGTAATCAGGGTAATACTGCCGCCCTTATTGATATAAGGCAACGCCGCCTGCAGGGTATTCAGTTGTGGCCAGAACTTGCCTTCAAAGCCTTCGCGTAAATCTTTCAAAGACAGGTCTGCAAATTTACCTGCTCCTTTAGCGCCACTCAACGCAATCACCAGGTGATCAATACCTCCCTGCGCACTAAAAAACGCATCCAGCTCTTTCCGGTTATTACTATCCATCGCCGCAGTCTGTATGCCGGGATTCGCTTTGGCTGCATCTGCCAGCTTGGCGGCAGAGCGACCGGTAACAGTTACATTCGCTTTTTCGTTGGCCAGTAATGCAGCGGTAGCCAGCCCTATGCCGGTAGAACCGCCTGCAATAATTACTTTCTTACTTTCAAATGTGGTAGACATATTGTTATCTTTTATGTACACAAAGTTGGGGCATAAAAGCCGATGCGATGTTATCTGTATTATGCATTGTATTAACCCAATTATGCATTTTTACGGTACGACAACGGGGTTTGTCCTGTCTGCTCCCGGAAAAACCGGTTGAAACCCGCAGGGTCACTGAAGTTCAGTTGATAGGAGATTTCTGAAATGGCGATATCTGTATACCGCAATACCGCTTTGGCCTCCTGCACCAGCATATCCGCAATGGCAGCAGATGCCGTATGCCCGGTTACCTCTTTCACCGTACGGTTCAGGTGATTTGGGGTAACGCCCAGCAAAGCCGCGTAATCTGCTACCTTTTTCTTAGCGAGAAAATGCTGGCTGACCAGTTTCTTAAACCGGGGCACCAGGTAGGTATTTCGTGTATCTGTAGCCGTTAGGTGCAACTCCTGCGCTACATAGCTCCTTTTTACTTCCAGCAGCAACAGGTACAGGTACATCCGCACCGCCTTTTCGCATCCGGATTTATGATGCCGTAATTCTTCATTTATCTTACCTACAAAATCCGCTACTGCTGTAATGGCGGCCTTATCCAACTGTATAAAAGGCACACCGGAATAGTCGAAAAATGGAAATTCTACCGRTATTTTACCGGCAGGAATAATGTCTTGCAGGAAATCGGCATTAAATAAAATATAGTAGCCAAAAGTATCTGCACTGATATTATCCTTGCTGAATACCTGCCCCGGAAAGGTAAAACTCAACGTGCCCGCCCTGTGCTGAAACTTTTCCAGTCCCAACTGTACATCCACGCTACCACTTAATGTAATACTGATCCGGTAAAAATCGGATTTGAGCGGCCCCAATGCAGGCCGCAATCCTTCGCTGGAATACACTTCAAATCCCGGAATACGTTTGGCTGCTTCCAGGTTATTATACCCGAAGTCAGAAGTATCGTCTTCCTTACGGTGCAGGTGACGGAAGTCGTTCAACACATACTGCGGGATCTCGGGTTTACTGATTTTTGTGCTCATTTGCCTATATTCGTCTTTAAAATTAGACAAAATATACCAATGAAGTTAACCACCCTTTACCGACCCGTAGGACCAGATGAACTGGTGTTAATAGAACAATCAGGCTGGAAGCGATTTCCTCCCAGAAGACCGGATCAGCCCATTTTCTATCCCGTTATGAATGAGGCATATGCCATACAGATATCTGTGGAATGGAATGTACCGGCGTATGATGCAGGCTTTGTTACGAAGTTTTCGGTAGACAGTGATTTCCTGCAACGTTATGCCGTTGAAAATGTAGGCGGAGAAATACATAATGAATTATGGGTACCTGCAGAAGAACTGGAGGAGTTCAATGATCATATTGTGGGTGTGATTGAGGTAACACAGTCTTATTACAAAGAGAAAATATGATGCAGTAAGCTACTTTCTTGAAACCAAGGAGCCATAAATCTTATTGGATTATCAGTTCTCCTTTTTTTTGTTGCAAACCACATTTATTTCGCTCTCGTTCCGCGCGTAAATCATTAGGATGTAATAGATTTATCAAAATAATACCTCCTCCCAGGCTTACACAATAAAAAAAGTAAAAATGAACAATAAAAAAACAAGGGTATTAGCCTAATTACATGGCGCACTAAAAAACCCATCTTATTTTTGAAGATTAAATAATTCAATGATGCTGTAAACTCCATAGAAGTTGCTTCTGCTGCCTTAACGCTTATAAACATTAAATTATATAGCCCGTAAAAACATATTAAAAAACCTAACCACCAATAAACCCCTCCTCTTCTCTGCAACACAATCACAATCATAATCAATAACAATACTAGGAATCCGATTTTATCAAAGGGTCTATTCCCAATAATCGTTAAATAAAAATTTACGCCTATAATAAATAGAATTAGAGCTAGAATAAGCCATTTAAAAACTTTCATCACTTTAAAATTTGTAATGAACTAATCCCCGCCATCGTCAGTCCAAACGGATAATAATAGCGGCTCCTCGAATAAAGATTATCCTTTTCCTGTAACAAGATTATACAATAGCTCAGGTGATATGACTGACTTAGGGTCATTCGGAGTCATAATCATTAAATATACTGCATTATCCCGTTTCAGGAATAATAGATCCATAGGAATAACAGTTGTAGCACCAAACGCTTTCTCATTCCCAACTACAAAAATATCAACAGCTTCATTTTCACTATATTTTATCGAGAAATTATTGCATAACAAATGATAACTTACTATACTGTCATTTGTCACCACAGTCCGCAATGAATCTCCTGAAAGAGTTAAATAAACTTTGGAAACCGATTTTGTCGGTGCATCATGATACTCAAAGCGGTAAAAAATATTTTCGCTAATTACTGTATATACTTCCATATTAGTACGCTCTACACTTTTTAAAGTAACATCCAATACATTGCTCCATGATGTACCTTTAATCAAATCAATCTTATAGCTAATTAAAGAATAAGATTTACCAAAAGGGATGAGAGTAACTGGATTTCTATTGCTACTTTGATAAGCTATACCTCCTTGCAACCCGCTCACGTACTTATTGTTGACTAAATCATAATCTTTGGGTTTAATTGAATATGTATGCACAGGATTATCTGCAGATGAGTGTTCGACTTTCATTATAAGATTAAATATAGCAAAGCCTAAAAAGCAAATTCCGAGCACAATTGCTATCGCACGGACAACGTCTCTTTTATTTTTCAACATAAAATATCAATCAGTTTTCATTTAAAAAACAAATTTTGGCACAAGAAATATTGCGCCTAAAGTCCCCAAACCTGGACGCAACGTTAAATCTCCACCAGAAACAAAATTATTCTCGTCTGTATGGCTTGCCCCGCCTCCTATTTGCCCTAAGCCAACGCCCACACCAATGCTCAAATGTGCCTCATATCCTAGAACACTGACCCCTGCTGAAAGTGAAAGATCAGTACTCGCGCCCAGCGTAACTGTACTGAATAAGGTCATAGAGGCCCCATCCGGTGCCCCCTTATTGGTAGACAAGTCCGTCGAAAAAATACGTCCATCCTTACCAGAAACCATCCCCCCTGAATGGGCATATGTAAATTTATCCCCAAGTATGCCAGATGACAAAGTTGCCTCCTTGGTTACCACCTTATGTGTGGTTGTATTGCCTATTAAAGGTCTGCCATCATCCCCGGTTTGCTTCACGGTTGTTGAAACATCTTTACCAATCGTTCCACTATTATTAGTGCGGATAGTTGCTTTATTCTCCTCGTTTGCTCCATTCTTAACTATGCTATTCCCTGTCCCTAAAGGTTTCAATAAATTAACAGGCGATTGGCTGGCTTTCGCTGACCAGGGAATGACTGACGAATCACCCAATGGATCGTTCAACAAAATTGGATTATTACTCATAGCCGAGTAAACACTTTGTGCATAATCAGGCTTGGAATCAATTTGCCACCACCGACCCAACTGAGGATCAAGACTTCTCAACGGCGTTGCATACAGTTCCAGACCAGCACCATCCGAGAATTCCTTACTCTGCAATTCTGATCCTTTGTTAAACTTATATTTATTCTCCGCATAATTCGCTCCCTTCAACGCATTGGAACTAATCCCAGCCATGGTCAGCCCAAACGGATAATAATGCGTCTCCTCCAGAAGCGGGCTTGGGATATCCATTACCGTTACATCGTCAAAGAATACATCCTGTGTGCTTTCATTACTGGTATATACATACAGAAAGCCCGTTTTGGTAATCGCCATTTTATCTTGAGCCAGTGTTTGTAACTGATCCGGTTCTCCTTTTACCTGTTTAACACCGCTGTTCTGTTCTACTAATTTAAACTCATCATCGAACAAAACAAAATTAAGGTATGCTTTAGGTTTATCGGTTCTTTGCTTGTCTGGATCTTTGTCCTTAAGGCGTTGGTAGTCATTATTGTAGAAATTACTGTTGAAGGGTGTTTGGGCATCCGCGGAGGTAGCGCCATGATCTGATCCAGACTGAATACCACTGGAAAATGTCTGTAGCAGGTCTGCCAGCATAGCCTCTGCCGGCACTAAAGAAGCATTCTCATTTTGTGGACCGGCGGATTTATAAAAGGCCTTGGCTCCTATTTGGACAGTATCTCCTGCCATTACGCGCAATACCAGGGAAGGGCCGATTTTTTTACTGTCTGACCTGGCATTCAGTTTGGCTACGAATTCATTCTGTCCGGTAGTATTATCTGAGGGATATCCTACCGGTTTGTTTACCCGTGTTTCTGTCACATTACTAAACAACGCTGTTTCCACAGGAGCTTTGGCAGGCTCCATGGAGGCAGTATAAATGCTGAGATTCTTTTGCTCTGTCAGCACCATTCGAACATTCCCCAGGTGATCTTTTATAAAGTAATCATAGGCATAACCAACTGGTTTCCCTGTACTCATCACTGTCCTGATACGTCCTTCTTCATGATTTATAAATTGCAGGGTATCATTGCTGTATACCATTTCATTTATATAATCGGTGGTGGTTACTTTGGGCTGGGAGCCGGTATTGTCTGTAACCGTCTTTCTCAGCTTTCGACCTGTTGCATCGTACAAATAACTCACCTTTCCTTTACCGGTAATAAGAATGCTATCCGGCAGACTTAAATGATTATAGGTGATACTATTAATACTTTTATTCAGGTCCTGAATAAGATTTCCGACGGTATCATAACGATAATCGGCACCCGTTTTATTGCCATCAATAAAATCACCCAGTTTTTCTGAGGCGGTATTGGTGGGATCAGATACCGTTGTTAATTTGTTACTATTAGCCGCATAAGTATAGCTAAGTTGATCAATGACACTGGAGCTGGTGCCAATCATTCCTTTCTGGGTCATGCTACGAATATTTCCATTGGCATCATAAGTAAGATTACTCACAGAAAAATCTATCACATTTCTGTCCCAAACAGTTCCACTGGTATTCTGGTAGAAATCTGCCACTGTCAACCTGTTGGCTTTATCATAACTATAACCGTAGGCACGTGCAATACCGCTGGAAGGAGTTTTCCATTTTGCACCAGCTATATTGCCGTTAAATTGGTCCGCGGTAAATCCATAATCGTAATTCAAATCTTCCCCGAACCAATTGCTGCTGCTGTTTGACGTATTCACATACCCTTTATTGATTCCTTTCAGCCAACCGCGTATATTGTATTCATAACTCAGGGTTTCCATCTCAGCACCCGCGTTAACTCCCAAACGCTTACTGTTAAGCTGCCCCAGCTCATCATAGCTATTCAATGCGATGGTTCTCAGTAAGCTATCCTGGTCGTTGATTCTTTTTTTAACGGAATCCATTCTGCCGGCTGCATCATAATGCAGCATGGTCAACAGGGTAATTTGTGGCGTACCGGCACTACGCGGGTTTTTATGCCGTAGATAGGTACTTAACACTTTTCCATTGAAATCATAGAGCGTATTCGAAACATCTTTTCCTCCACCAAGATTATCAGATAACGTTTGTATAACCCTGCCTTTGTCATTATAGTAAGTAGAGGTGGTTAACCATTGATTGACTCCCATCACATACACCTTTCCTCCGGTAACCCTGCCTTTGGTCATGTTGCTTTCCACGGCAGGTAGTGGTTCAGGATAAGGATTACTACCGGCCTGCACTTTAGCAATATCACTATTATCATAGTTTAATTTGCCCCAATAGCTATAATTATCATAAAAGGTATAGCTAAGTGGCGTTAAAGCGGCAGGGGGAATATTAGGTAAGGGATTGGTAGCAGCCACGGTAATGACTCCTCCTTTCAGACTGGTGTTAATCTGCAGGACTGTTTCGGCCCCTGTGCCTGTATCAAATCCATCCTGTAAAACAATGCTGTTGGTAGCCTCGTAAAGAGGCTTTCCATCATAGGCGTTCAATGCCAGATCTGCTACGCCTGGCAAAGTATAGGGGATAGATTGTGTTGCGGCAGCGGCTGTGTTCATGGTTGTTTGTAAGCTGCTACGGGTACTGCCTGGCGCCTTATATAATGCTGTCATCACAGGCCGGTTGGCATCGTCATAGAAGGTGGTCATCCAATTATTCTGCCATCTCATGTTACCATCTCTGGAGAATACCAGCCGGTCTCTCCGATCATATACCATTTCTGTAGAATCTGCTCCCGGCACTTTTTTTATCGTCATTCGTCCACGACCATCATAACGGTAAATAAAGCAAAGTTCTGCAGCAATAGCGTTGCTGATTATCCAATTGCTCCATATGGCTTCTACCGCCCTGGGGGGAATGACAAAACGGAGATTCCCCATATCATCATATGTATAATAGGTGCACAACCATCCTGCATGGGCAGCGCCAGGCGTAGTCACCAACTGTACTTTCTTTAATAGTATCTTACCCTCCCTGTCTTTAAACTCAACTATCTGATTTCCCGCTTCGTCAATCAGGATATTTTTATACAATGTTCCTGGCCGGTATATGCTGTCGCTGGTGGGAATAAGGCCAGTGGCTGACAGATCCCACAGTCTTACGGAATCTGCTGCGGTATTAACCATATACTGGTTTTCAACCGGATGATTCCCTCCTCTTTCTACGGTAGACAAATCATTTTTTGCCCAACTGTTACCAGGCGCATATGTTTTCATCACACGATTTAAGGGGGATGCTTCATAATCAATACGACTATAATAAACAGATTCACCGTCGACACCGGGCATCAAAGTCTTATTTTGATAAAACTGCTGTTGACGAACAAAGGGATTGTTTTTAAACCTTCCATCGCTGCTACTGTCGCTTTGTGGTATGTAAGGCAGGTACTTAAACTGTTCTCTGCCCAACGAATCGTATACGACAGGACTCACCAGATCTTTACCACTGATACTAACTCCTTTACTAACAGTTTGTATCAGGCGTCCCAGACCGTCAAAAAACTGAGTCGTTTGCTTCACCTTCTTAATATCATTTGCCTGTTCTACTGCATCCGGGTCGGCGGTTGGCATACTGGGTTCCCAAACACGCACATAGTTAAGAACCATATTAGTATAGGCTGCCGGTGCAGTTACCGGCACACCTGTGACACGGGGAGTAGTACTGGGTTGCTGCGCCAACAACCTGGCAGGCAGCAGCAAGATAATTATAAATAAAGCGGATATCTTATTTCCTGACATACCAAATACTTTATAATGTTTTCTATAACGAATTAGCCTTAAATACGATGAATGATAATATCATGCATTTAGTCTTCTATTACCCTGCATTCATCGGAACTGAAGGTTTCTACCGTTTCATTAGGGCCATAGCTATACTTTATAGTAAATGTGCATTTCCATTTTCTTGGAACATCCTGGATAATAGTACCACTGACGGTGACGGTACCATGTTCGCAGACATTCTTTATTGCTCTGTAGCCTAATCCCACACATCCCTGTATTACAGGACAGGTACTACCCCCGGGTTTGGTCACCCACTGGGTAGTGTTGTAGGTAACACTTAAAGGATTCATGTCTTTTTGCTGTACGGATTGATTGCCCGTATTGCTTCCCCAGGCGTCCAGTAAACAACTGTAGTTACCTGTGGGCTGCCAGTTGGGCGTAATGTTACAGGCAGCAGTTTGACCATTACTGAGCCATTTAGTGGTATTATAGGTGGGACTGTAAGGATTCAGGTCTTTTTGTTCTGCCAGTTCCTCTCCTGTATAATGATCAAATCCATCCGTCGCGCAGCGTTTAACGCCTGTAGCACGCCAATCAGCCACCACCGGGCAATCAGGACTGGCTTTCTTTGTCCATCGAAGAGAGTCATAAGTATAGCTATATGGATTAATATCCTGCTCTTCCTGCTGCTGTTCACCGGTTAAATATCCGCCCGTTCCTGTTATACAGTTTTTTCTGCCGGTAGTTTTCCAGTTGGGAGTCAATGTGGCCTGGTATTGATAATCATATTCTTTCAGGATTTTCCCATCGTGATCCTTTATCCGCTTTAATCGTTGATAGTTATCATACTCATAATAGGTGGTTTTACCAGCAGGATCTGTTTCACTGGTTACGCCGGTGATCGGAGCGTACGTGTAAGTGAATACCATGGCCGGCGCAGGTATATTCTTACGTATATTATTCAGTTTATCTCTCAGTACCAGATCTCCCGGAGGGTTTTGCAGCGTATCACTATTCACCATCCCGCTTATAGTGGTATAATCGCTTCCGCTTACTTTTGCAACAGGATATAGTCCATTGTATCCCCATAAAAAAGAAATGTTCTGGTCTCCTGATTTGTGCATCTGTAGCAGATTGCCGCTGGTATCATATTTATCAAAGTATATGATCGTGTCAAACCGGTTATCGTATACCAGTTTCTCTGTTTTTTTGGTCACTCCGTTTATTACTTCTGTATAGGTATTGATGCTTGTTGGCGTATAATCCGTAATCGGATTGCTGATATTCAACGACAATATTTTTGCCGGAAGAATATCCCCTGATACGGCATCTTTTGCAAACAACTGTAACCGGGCCGCCGTTACTTTATTGCTTCCGCTATAATTAACAGCACTACTCGTTTCTATAGGAGTTGATATCATATTCCGATTCAACATCTCTGTATAAACGGTGGGATTATCTGATTGAAGAGGGGCATAATCAGGTGGATAATTATAGACATTTGTCCGGCTATGACCTTTACTATCAACCAGCGTAGACGATTTCAGCAACCGGTACAGGTTATCGTATGTATAGCTGTTGACTGTACTTACCTGGTTGGCGCCATTCTGGTCGTAGGTAATATCAGTTTCCTTTGTCAGGTATCTTGGGAACGTGTAAATCAGGTAAGCGGTGGCTCTGAAATCGCGTGCAAATCCGTAATTCCGGAGAGACAGATTTATAATACGTACATTATTATTATACCGGGCGGCTGACTCATCATATTCATACTTAGTATCTTTTATCAATGTTTTGTTCGCTTTAAAATACCGCTTTCTTAGCACCTTCCCTCTATCTAGTGACATGCTGGTATTGGGATCCAGGTTCCATACATCCGATATTGGATAAATGCCACCTAACATAGCTTGATCCAGATATTGGGCCTGATCATGATTAGCGTAGTTATTGATAACATAACTCCCATCTGCCGATTTCTCCACTACTTCACTATAAGTAATGTGGTTACCATTGGTGTTACTTAATGGCTGTATGGCATAATCATACCAGTACCAATAGCTGATGGTTTTACCATTGACTATTTTACTTCCTTCATCCAGGTACACCGGGTTGCCTGCCAAAATACCACTGGATACGTTTCCTCCCAGGTTATAATCCTTTACGTAGAAGTATTCTTTTACAACCGGTACACTACCAGGAAATGCGGTATCTGTTATTTTTCGAATTCTCAATCCCCCGCATGGCAGGTTGCCGTTCACACTATCAACAGTAAAGGGGTAACGCTTTGCAACGAGATGATAGGCATGAGGTTCGTACTCAAACTTCGTATAGCCTCCTGTGGGATATCTGATACCTGTTAATACACCTGCCTTCATCAGTGTAGCATTCGGTGCTCTGCTGGCAATATAATCTGGTATATCTGCTTTCGTATAGGTATACGTATTGGGCTTACTATTGAAGAAATTCACGCCGTTATAATATCCCCAGTGATCATTTTTTTGCGCATTATAGGGTGGCAGCGATGTGGTGTCATAATCAAACTGATAGGATTCCACTGCATCGTAATGGGTATTGGTCTTATCAACGCCTTTTAACATCAGGCGGGAATTTGCATCGTTGGAAAACCGGAGGATCGCTGATTTCAGCAACGTATTACCAGTAGAATAAAATTCTATGATCTCCAATTGCTTCCATTTAAATAGGGTATTTACATTGACACGGGTATTTTTAAAATCCTCATATCCTTTTAAAAGATCCAGTGTTGCCTGTTCAAAATTGTATGGTAATTCTATACTGTGGTCCATTTCAAAAGCAACTCTCTGTGAAGGCGCCGTTATTTCATTGAGATAACAAGGGTTGATGACACTAATGCTTTTGGCGGATGGATTAGTAGAGCTTTTCACATTGGCGCCGTTTTCGTTATACGAAAAGATGACCGAAGAAGAAGATTGTGAAGCAATAATATCTTCCCGCTTATATTTGAAATTTATTTTCCGCCCGACTTTAGTAATGATCTGTGTCAGGTACCAGGTGGTGGCAACAACATTATTGTGATAAAGCCCGTCGCCAGAGGGGTTCACGTTCCTGGTAAACTCGATGGCATCCTTATCTCCTCCAAAAATATACTGAGTACCATCAGGTGTGGTAAGGGTAAATTTATAGAAAATACGTTTTATGGAAAGGTCACTGGAAATGGTTGTTTCTAATGCCTTTAAAATAAAGTCAGTGCCCAGTACTTCTTCTACTTTCATGTACACCGGGCTCTCCGATTTTACCTGCCATTTTCCTTTATGATCATAGTAAAAAGAACCAGAGTAGTTCCCAAAATTGAACATAAACTCATCCGGAGCCGGATCGCCTAAAATTGTGGGGTTATAAGGCCCGTATAGGTTCAGATTATTGGATGTATACCAATTACTGATATCTAGTTGATTGAAGTTATTGTAATAATTGAATTTTGTTTCCGGAGGATTGGGATCCAGGCTTTCATCCACCCTTCCATTTACTCTACGGGTAATGGCGCCACCAGCATTTAGATTCCATCCCAGGCCCACCCAGCCAGGATGTTGCTCCGGATTAATGCCCCCACCATGATAACTTAGGCTGATATCCACATTTACCTCGTCAAGTGTAACATTGCCAAGTGGAATGGAGATTTGAGGCAATCCATTGAAAAGAGAAACAGGTACTTGTCCAAATGTACCAAGAGAGGCTGCATTTGGCGACGGAGGGGTCACCGGAGGCAGAATGGCCGAAATTTCGGGGGGCGTAGATTGCGCAAGTCCACTTTCAACATATAAAGCCATTGCCATTATACCTACTACTGCACGGAGTAAACTTTTTATCATACTGTATCTGGTCTTAATGTCTTAAGGAATTAACAGGCCCTTGGGGTGGCCTATCACAATTGCTGGTACAGGGACACGTTGCTTTAAGCATTTAAAACAACAGTCACTAGAAAATTATAGCCAATGTCGATCAGGACTATCATCCACTATGAACCTCAAACAACAAGACATCTGCAGCACCGGGATAAGGATCATTGTTTTCATAAAGGCTAACGGAATAAATAATATAACAAATCAATAGTTAACAAAAAAGGGCATTCTTACGATATCCAATGTCGTAAAAAAGAAAACAAATTATCCAATTCTTTTTGCCGGAAATTAAAAAAGCAGCGACCAATCGATCGCTGCTTTCCAATTATATAAACAGATAGTTATCTAGCGATATCAATCTTCACTTTCTTATTCTTAATCCTTTCATTCTTGATTTGCTCCAGTGCATGTCCTACTTTGGATTTCACCACTGCTACAAAGGAGAAGAAATCTTTCACTTCAATTAAGCCGATATCTTCCTGTTTCAGGTGCGCTCTCTTGGAGAGGAATCCTACTATATCTACTTTATTCACTTTATCTTTTTTACCGGCGCCGATGAAAATGGTAGTCCATTTTGGTTTATCCGGTAAAGTGGAAGTGGCTGGCAATTCAATCTTTTCCACGATTTCGTCTGCGAGGTAAGGCATCAGTTTCTCATCCGGAGAAAGAATCACGATGGCAGTACCACTGGCTTCCATTCTGGCGGTACGGCCATTACGGTGTGTCCAGCTATCTTCTGTATGTGGCAGGTGGAAGTGTACGATATAACGGATATTCGGAATATCAAGACCGCGTGCAGCAAGATCAGTCGTTACCAGTACGTTTACAGAGCCATTGCGGAATTTGCAGAGGGCCGCATCGCGTTCCTGCTGTTCCATGGCGCCATGGTAGAAGGTGTTGATAATACTTTTTTCAGACAGCATTTTGCTGGTACGTTCTACTGCTTCGCGGTGATTGCAGAATACAATGGTAGAGCGGTTGCCCAGGGAGCAGATGAGGCGAAACAGGGTTTCTACCTTATCATTTTCCGGCGACAGTACTTCTTTAATGGTCAGTCTGGCTGCCGGCGTGCCTTCTTCGGGGAGATAATCCAGCTTCTGTGGCTCGTTGAGGGCCAGGAATTCCGGTATTTCCACTGATTCGGTAGCGGAGGTCAGGATACGTTTTTTAACATTGGGAAGGGATTCAATAATGAATGACACTTCCTCCTGGAAACCGAGTTCCAGTGTTTTATCGAATTCGTCCAGTATCAGCGTTTCAACAGCGGCTACGGTGATATTTTCCCTGCGGATATGATCACCCAGGCGGCCTGGTGTTCCAACAATCACCGCTGGCGGCTGTATGAGGTTATTTTCTTCTGTTTCCCTCAGGTGCCCGCCATAACAGGCAGTGATTTTATAACCGGTTCCCATGAGTTTGAACACCTTCTCTATCTGAAGGGCCAGTTCGCGGGAAGGTACTACTATAAGCGCCTGCGTATTTTTATTGGCAGGGTCCAGTTGTTCCAGTATAGGCAGCAGAAATGCCAGCGTTTTACCGGAACCGGTAGCTGACAACAGAATTACATCAGCGTGTTGCTTGTTCGCGTCCACCGATGCCTGCTGCATTTCATTGAGTGAATCGATCTTGAGATTGGTAAGGATATTACCTAATGAGTATTTTTCTTTTTGCATTTGGGGGCAAAAGTACGAAAATTAAATTTGGCCGGCGGCAGGCGGCCTGCCTTTTACGGATTTTGTCTTACCCGATGGGGGTTCGGGTAAGACAAATCTCCGCCTGCTTTACCGGCACAGGTGCATCTGATCATTGGCCGGATAGCTGAAGGTATTGGGTATTACCCATCTTGCTTTATAAATTTTCCACCCTTTTCGGGAGAAGATACTGTTCCCTTTCGCATCCAATACTTCGTCCGTCCACCACGATTCTTTGGGTCTTACCAGGAGTGCCGGAAAACCGCTCCCGGCGGAAGAAACACTCTTAATATTGGCTTGCAGCACATTAGCCTGCGTCAGTTGTTTACTGATCACATTAAACGTATATACGTTGGTGGTATTGGTCAGCCATAAGTTATTTTCACCATATACCGGGAACAGGTCATGTGCTTCCGTACCGGGGATGTTAATGATGGTATCTGGTATCAGATCGGGGGCAGCACAATTGAAATTATACCTGAACGACCGGATGGTAGCCATGGCAGCAGACCAAAGTCGTTGCTGCCCGGCATCCCAAACTACGTTATGCCCGAAGTCAATGGGCACTTTTTTCGTATATACGCCATCAGGGAAGTGAAGCGTATCTGTTTTAAACAGCATCAGGTAATTTCCTGTACTGGAAGCGCTGACAATATTGCCATCGGGCAATAGTTCAGCGGAGTGGGTGTTTCCACCGGCATAGGCATAGAACACCGTTTTTTTATCTGCTATCCTGATCAGGGCCACGCCTCCACCGGAGGCGTTAGTCAGGATATATTGATTATTGTATACGGCTTTTGCGTCGCTGGGGTTGCTAAACCACTTTACATGTTCCGGTTTTACATTGGAGTTTTCAGGTTTCCATTCCCAGATCACCGCCCCGGAGTTGATATCTGCTATCACAATCCGGTTCTGCGATTGCTCTGCCACGACCATACATTTGCTGCAGGCGGCCACCGTAGCGGGCGTATCTGTTTTCACCACTGGTGACGGCGCTACATTGCTTTTGCCGGAACAGGCGATAGCCAGGAGGCTCACACCCGAGAATATATACCATAGTTTTTTCATCATCAGTAATTATCGTTTTGCGCAAGATTGGGGTTCAGGTCACGCTGTGTTTGCGGAATGGGCCACCAATAATCTCTTTGCTTGTTAAAGGTTCTTTTTACGATCTGTTGATTTTCAGAATTAAAAATGGCCGCATTCATTACTGTTTCCGCCAGTTTCCAACGGCGGATATCTGTATAATAGCTGCCTTCAAAAGCAAATTCAATACGTCTTTCATGCCGGATCAGTTGCCGCATGCTGGCTTGTGTTTGCGTAGCGGGTATTTCATATGGCACCAGTCCCCCGCGCTGACGCACCCGGTTTATGGCTTCATACACATTGGCATCCGGACCAGACACTTCATTCTGTGCTTCTGCGTACATCAACAATACATCCGCAAAACGAATATACATATAGTTTGTTTCTGATCTTAGCGCCTGGTTAATCAGGTTAGTAGTGGCTTCTTTATCATAAATGCTGTATTTCTTCACACCATAGCCGGTGATCTTAAAAGGCGCCGTGGGAGTAGTTACCGATCCAATATAGGTATCTCCCGGAAATACCATGCTCTTATAGAAGCGCGGGTCGCGGTTTTCATAAGGCTTTGCCGGGTTGTACAACGGAGACACTTCTTTGGATGCACCATCTTTCATATCATAGGCATCTACAATATCGCGCAAAGGTGCGTTGGTATTGTATTGGCGATCGATCAGATCGAAAGAGTTACCCAGTTCCGGAATTTTTGCACCTATATCGAAAATACATTCCTGGCTATTTTCGTTGGCAGGCAAAAACAGGCTTCTGTAATCGGCAAATAGCCCATAGCCGGTCCCAGCCAGGTCCATCACTGCTTTGGCAGCATCGGCGGCCAGCTTCCAGCTGGCGATGTTACCTGAAGGGTTATTCAGCGGACTGGCATCAAACAGCAATACCTTTGCTTTCAGCGCCATGGCAGCACCTTTGGTAGCACGGCCAATATCCCCGCCACTGTATTTCACCGGCAGGGCCGCAGCCGCTTCGTCCAGATCTTTCAGCACTTGTTGTACTACGGCGGCGCGGGTATCACGGGGCAGCTTACCTTGTTTAGCAGGATCGGGGGCATCCAGTATGAGCGGTACTCCACCATAATAGGTGGACAACATGCCGTAATAAAGTGCTCTTAAAAATTTCGCTTCTCCCGTCATACGCGCTTTTAAGGCGCTATCCATTGGTACCGCCGGAGATCTGGCCAGGAAATTATTACATCTCCCTATACCCACATTGCAATCACGCCAACGGGCATTGATGATAGTAGCATTAGTAGGTGTTTGCGTACCGAGCGCAATGGAGTTAAATCCCCTGGAATCATCATAGTTATAAGCGTTAGGCGTGGCGGTTTCTTCCCACAACACGGTAGCATCTCCTCCCAATACACCTTCCAGTCTTAATGCAGCATAACAACCCGTTAATGCAGCAGTCACATTTTTTTCAGAAGTCCAGTAGCTATCATCCGTATAACGGTCGTTAGGCATGGTATCCAATGCCTTGTCCGAGCATGCTGCCAGCAGCATTATACCTGTTGCTATCAAAATCAGTTGTTTCATCGGCTATAATTTACAGGTTGGATTAAAAAGTTAGGTTTACGCCGAAGCTGTACGTTTTCAAAGAAGGGTACTCATAAAAAGTATCTCCTTTGATATTTTTCTCCGGATCAAAATTTTTGAATGGCGTAAACGTGAGCAGATTTTCACCGTTGGCAAATACCGCCGCACGCTTTATTTTCAGCCTGCTGAGCCAACCTTGTGGCAGTTCATATTTCAACTGCAGGTTTTTCATGCGCAGATAAGATCCGTTCTTCAACCAGAAAGTAGAGGGTTGAAAATTTTCCGTTGCACCGGTGGCGGTGGTAAGGATGGGCAGCGATGCATTCGGATTTTGCGGTGTCCAGGAGTTGTCTACCCATTCTTTGGTAACGCCGGCGCCGTTGTTAAAGGGCATGGCCAGGTTCACCGTAGGATACAGGTTGATGCCCTGCACGCCCTGGAAAAATGCGTTCAGCGTAATCCCTTTATATCCGAGGTTGATGTTAAAGCTATAATTGTATTTAGGAATAGAGCTACCGGCAATGATACGGTCATAAGCATCTATTTTACCATCGGGTTTGCCATCTGGTCCGCTCAGGTCCGCATACTTCACATAGCCGGGTTTTACCGCATTACTGATTTTGGCGCTGTTGTCCACTTCCTCCTGCGACTGATAAATACCGATGGCCTGGTACAGGTAGTATGCATCAATAGGCGCTCCTGCCTTGGTAATTCTGCGGGTGCCGATAATAGATTCTCCATTCAGGCTAATCACTTTATTCTGCACATAACTAACGTTAGCGGATATACTATAATTGAATGCGCCGATATCATTGCGGTGTGTAACGGTTACTTCATAACCGGTATTATTCACGGTGCCCACATTGGTAACAGGGCCGGCCAGTCCACCACCCTGTTGCGCGATCTGCACCGGGCGCAGGATGTCTTCTGTACGTCTTTTAAAAACATCTGCGCTGACTGCCAGTTTACCATTCCAGGCGCTGGCATCTGCACCCACATTATAGGCGGTGGTGGTTTCCCAGGAAATATTAGGGTCGCTGAATTTGGTCACCGCCGCACCGGGGTTGACGGTATTATTAAAAGAATAATCCTGGCCCAGGTTCACCGTACTCATATAGCCGTATAAATCTGCTGCATCATTTCCCTGGTTGCCCTGGTTACCCAGTTTACCGTAGGAAGCGCGGAGCTTCAATAGATCGATGATACGGGACTGTCCAAAGAAAGCTTCTTTATCAATGCGCCAGCCGGCAGATACAGCGGGATACAGCCCCCAGCGGTTGCCGGGTGCAAAGCGGGAAGATCCATCATAACGTACGGTGGCTTCCAGTAAATATTTATCCGCGAAATTATAATTCACCCTGCCGAAATAAGACGCGAGCACATCGCGGGTCACCCTGCCGTTGGCAGTGGGATTCAGCGAACYGGCATCGAGGTCGGTGAGTGTATTATCGAAATAGCCTTCGATGTGCGCAGTGGTACCGGCATTGTCGAAACGGTTATAACTGGTACCGGCCATCACATTCAGGTGATGCTTGCTGCGGAAATCATGTTGCCAGTTCAGTGTCTGGTAAAAGGAAATATTGAGATTATTGTCGTCATAGCTATTCGAAGAAGGATTGATATTATAATTATTAGGCGCACCTGTTTTAGGATTATAGGTCACCAGGTAAGGCACAAAGCTACGTGCGTAGCCATCCAGTTTATCTACCCCGAAATTAATGTTATAGGTGATATTAAAAGGGAGCTGGTAGTCTGCATACACCTTTGCCAGCATACGTTGTGGCGCATGATAATTACTTCCTTCTTTCAGCAGCATCAGCGGATTTTCAATGGTATTTCTGCCAGGGGTAGTAAAAACACTGCTTCCATATTTTCCATCTTTTGTATAGGGAGAAAAAATAGGCAGTACGCGGGTCAGACGGGTAAAATAATAACCGGTGGCATCACTGCCGCCGAAAGGAGGTTCTGTATAAGTGCGGTAATTACCGATGATGCTGGTACCCACATGTAATCTTTTGGATACGTTGGCAGACACATTTACATCCAGCGTATAGCGATTAGCGTGATTCGCGGCAATGAGTACGCCATCCTGGTCCATATAGCCCAGCGCAATACTATACAGCACATTATCCGAGCCGCCGGAGAAGCGCAGATTATGTTGCTGCAGGTTACCATTTTTCAATACCAGGTCGAACCAGTTAATATTCGGATAGGCGTATGGGTTAGTGGCCATGCCGTTCTTATATTCTTCTATCTGCGCGGGCGTGTAATCTACTGCGGCAGGAGACTTCCCTTCATTGAGGAGGGCCTGGTCTTTCATCTGCATATACTGTATAGGATCCCATACTACATCCGGCAGGGCGGTAGGGTTTTGAATGCCATAGGAGTAGCTGTAGTTCACTTCCATCTTTCCTTTCTTACCACTTTTGGTGGTGATCAACACCACGCCGTTAGCAGCTCTGGAGCCGTAAATAGCAGCAGAGGCATCTTTGAGCACCGTGATGTTATCAATGAAGTCGGGATTAATCTCATTGATATCATATTCCACACCATCTACCAGCACGAGTGGGTTGTTGTTGTTGAGGGTACCTACTCCCCTTACGCGGATGGTCGCGCCATCTTGTCCGGGTTTGCCACCGGCCTGATTTACCCATAGTCCGGATACGCCGTGCAGTGCCTGGCTGGCGGAAGTAACAGGTGTATTTTCTTTGGTGCGCATATCCAGCGTAGAGATGGCGCCGGTAAGATTTACCTGTTTCTGTGTACCATATCCCACTACAACTACCTGGTTCAGGGCAGTAGGAATTTCTTTCATTTTCACTACGAGTGATAACTGCTCGCCTTGTTTGAGCTGGTATCCTGCCAGTGTTTGAGGCTCATAGCCAACATAGGTAAATATAAAACTGTAAGGGCCGCCGGCTTCCAGGTTGTTAAAATGGAAGAGCCCTTTTTCGTCTGTCTGCATTCCTTTCGTAGTGGCGTTACCGTTTAACCTAACGGCCACGGTTACACCGGGGAGTGCTTCGCCTTTTTCATCTTTCACGATACCAGTTACGCTCACGTGTGACTGTGCCTGCAGGGATAAGTAAGGAATAGTCAGGAGCATCCATACCAGGGTCAGATAAAGAAAAATAGTTTGCTTTTTAGCGGTGATCATATACCAGGTTTTAGGCAATACGTTTTTAATTTCATCATTGGCTGATGAAGCATGTTTGTTGAAAAATGTAGAAGAAAAGTTTACTTATAAATATGGAATCCAGTACTGTCTTGCGTTACACTGAGTTTATTCAATAATCCGATAGTATTTAAAATATTGGCCGGTGATTCTGTTTTCAATAGTTGTCCGGAGAAATAATATTTCTTCAACCGGGCGGATGAATAGTTAATATGGATATTATATTGTTTCTCTAATCCTGCCAGCAGTTGTGGCAGTGGCACTTTAGTATATACAAATGCATCACTTGTTTCTTCCACAGTACCCATGATGGGTGCAGGCGCAGGCGTTGGTTCCGTTTTATGGCGTTGTACATCAAAGGTTTTTGCTGCTGCCCTGAAATCTGCTGCCTGACCGGGTTCCAGGTAAACAATATTTGCCATGGACGTATCTGCTGCCGGCTGGATCATGACTTTTCCCGATACCAGTTTGATATGGGTGGCTGTGCGGGCATTGATTTCAAACACCGTACCCAGTACCGTAGTGGTGACTTGTTGCGTATACACGACAAAAGGATGTGCGGCGCTGGCGGTAACAGTAAAACGCGCCATCCCTTCCAGGTGTACCTTCCGTTGGCCGGGCCGCCATTTCAGTTCGCTGTTGCGCCCCAGTTCCACGATAGAGCCGTCTTCCAACAATACATGAACATTGTCCTGATCTTTATTTACTATTACCCTTTCCGGCGGGAGTGCTGTAGACGCTATCTCAGCAGCAGATTCACGGGACGTACGCTTTTCTTTACCGGAAGGCCAGAAAACAAACGTCAGCAAACCGGCTACCACGGCCGCAGCAACCCATCCTATTTTTGTATACATCCTTCTTACCGGCGCTACGGGCATTTCCCGTTTCACCTCCTGCAGCATGGCCTCGCTGAGGGCAGGTGAAAGATGTTCCGTTGTTTCAAATTCCTCGAACTCCTCTTCCGGCATCCATTGTTCCAGCACTTCCGGATGCTGTTCCAGGTAACCGGCTACTGCGGCCGCCTCCGCAGCAGTACAATCATTCGCTAAGAAACGCCGGATCAGGGCGGGAGTTATTTCCATATTCAAAAATATCAGGCAGTTCAGTATATATTACGTTTGAAAAAAGCGTTGTACCCACGCATCACCCTAAAATAATTTTGGGGGTGTTATAACTGGGAGATAATAAGCAGTAGCACCAGCACCTCTTTGATTTGCTTGATAGCGCGGTTGACCTGGTTTTCCACCGTTTTAACGGAAAGGGATAGTTGTTCGGCAATTTCTTTATTCGTGAGACCATTAATCCGGTATTGGAATATTTTTTTCCTTTCTGCCGGCAACGATTCCATGGCACGATGGATCAATTGCATGTTATCACGGTGAATGAGTGCAGTAGACATATCCGGCTCGGCTGATGGCATTTCCGGATCTACCGGTACCATTTTCTGCTGGGCCTTTTGTCTGAGTACATCTATTAATGTAGTCCGGGCAATCCGGAAAAGCTGCCGGGAGAGGGGAATATTTTCATCGAGATGACCAAAGTACCGCCATACCTTAATAAAGGTAAGCTGTACCAGCTCCTGCGTAAAGTCTGCGGAACCGGTGCGTTTAAGAAAATAGTAATACAGTTTTTCATGAAACTCGTAATACATCTTTTCAAAAGCGGCCGTGGATCCTGGTTGTATGTGGTCTGATTTGTTCAAAACAACAATTAGCAATAATTACATTGTTCACAAAGTAACCTACAATAGCTTTTATTCGGAAATTAATTGATTGTTAACTCACGCTTCACTGTGATCACACATAATTACAATCTTTTTTTCGAAATAAAAAGGGACCTCCGGCAAAAGCAGTATGCTGCTTTTTGTTTAATTTCAGTACATGAAAATACCTTATATAGTACTGGCGCTGGGGACTGGTATCCTCGTATCCTGCCATCAGCAGGGGCAACAACAACAAAATAGTGTAGTAACAGATTCATTACCGGCAGAAACCGAAAAAAAGGTAAACTGCTATGAAAAAGTCCTGGGCAGAGATACCATACAGCTCACCCTCTCCTACCAGGACAGTGTAGCTTCCGGTAAACTGGTGTATAATTTCTTCGAGAAAGATAAAAATACCGGCGAATTCAGGGGGATTGTTCATCATGGTATTATCCGTGGTAAATACACTTTCTTCAGCGAAGGCGTGGAAAGCAGCAGACGGGTGATATTTAAAGTCACCAAAGAACAGGCATTTGAAGCAGTACCAGAAAGTATCGATCAGCAAGGCTTTCCGGTATTCCCTATTGACGATAGCCAGTTGAAATTTGATAGTATTCCGCTGGAAGAAGGCGCGTGTAAATAATATTTTCATCAGGCTCCGGATGATCCGGAGCCTGATAAATGCTTACCGGATCTTCTTACAATGAACCGGTCCCTGCGTAATCCGTACCATTTGTACCTTCCCGTCAGGCTGTCTTACAAACTCCAATTGAAAATCAATTCCGGGAGTATTATATTTAAACTTATCCGGAGCCACCGGTAATAATTCCGCATCCGGCAAAGGCGTGGTGGAAGATGCCATCAGTTTATTATCATGAATGGTAATGGTAGTAAAGGTATTCCTCATTGTTGGCAATTGGTATTTGCCTACATATGCCTGCAATGATTCATTGACCACGGCATCATCGCCTGTTACCTTCCACCAGTCAAACGTAGCTTGCTGTAAAGAAATCAGTTCCACTACATTGCCTTCCTTATCTTTTATAAACTCAATGCCGGAAACCGGATTTACGCCCGGGATAATAAATTTATCCGGTCCCACCGGCAACAGTTTAAAACTACCCTCCATCGATGCATGACAGAAAAGTATCCCTTTCTTATTACGGATGTCTATTGTTTGCTTTCCTGCCTGGTAGGTACCGGTGTAGCTGTCAAGCTGTTGGCTGCCTACATTAATGGCGGACGGTACTTCTTCGCCGAGTGCCAATGCAGTGATTTGTGCAAACAGTTTGAAGCGACGGTCACTGAAATCAGTTTTATCTTCCCCCGATTTCACGTTGGTTAAAATAACGATGTACATCTCTTGTGAGGGAAAATATTTTTCCATGCTAATAAACCCGCTGGTTTGTCCTTCATGGTGAATACATTTTTTACCCGCTTCCTGGTCAATAAACCATCCATAACCGTAGGAAGAAAAGGTGCCATTGGTGAGCCGGTATGGCGTATATGCTTTTTCCAGGGTAGCAGCACGGATTAACTTCCCTGCCAGCAGCGCCTCGTTCCATTTGTTGAGGTCCTGCGCAGTAGAAAGCAGATCCCCGCAGCCATAACCCATGGAAAGGGTTTGATAGGCGCAGTGTTCATAAAAACCATTATCCCTGGTATAACCAGTCACCCGCAGCGGTACAACGGTTTTTTCTTCAGCAAAACGGGTAGTCTCCAAACCTGCAGCTTTGATCACCTTTTCCGTGATATACTGGTGATAAGATATCCCGGTTACTTTTTCGATGATATACGCCAGCAGGACATAGTTGGAATTGGAATATCCGTAACGGCTGCCCGGAATAAACTCCAGTGGTGCCTGTTTAAAATAGTTGATGATAAACTCCGGGGTAAAATCCCTTCTTTCAATAAAAGGCTCGTTGCTCTCAATAGAGGCATACTCCGTGAGGCCGGAACTATGCGTTAATAAGTTTTCTATAGTAATAGCAGCGCCTTTAGCCGGGAAGTCTTTTACATATTGCTGTACACTATCCTGCAGGGATATTTTCCCCTGCTCCGCAAGTTGGAGAATGCCTACAGCGGTAAACTGTTTGGTAACAGAACCTATCTGGAACACCATATCGGGTTTCAGTGGTACCTGCAGTTCCAGGTTGGCGCTACCGAAAGCCGCTTCATAAATGACCTTTCCTTTTTTGGCCACCAATACGGCTACACCGGGATCAAGTGGTGGGATAGCGGCAGATAAAACCGGGTCAAGTTGTTGGGAGAGGTTCGTTTGTGCGTGTACGTATATCCATGTAAACAGGCATAATAACAATGATAGCATCCGTTTTCTCATGCGAAATTTTTATACCTGCAAAACTGCGGTGAATGCAGCAACCCGCATAAAAACCTATCACTCAAATCGGGATTTGAGTGATACAAAAAGAACAGCCGGCCCCTTTTGAGAGCCGGCTGCTGCCTTTATGAATAACATGACAACTTAAAACTTATAGGATACCGTTCCGGTGAACTGGGTAGGCGGTATTGGGTTAACGCTATAGTTTTCGTGTACGTAATAGTTGTAGGTGTTGGTAACGTTGGATACTTTCGCCATTACACCAAAGCGTTTGAAGTTGTAGCCGGCACTCAGATCGAGAGTAGAGAAACCAGGTACGGAGATGAGGCGGTTATAAGTCTGTGTTTGACCGATGGTGTTGTTCCATCCTGAAAAACGTTGACCCAGGTAATAATAACCCGCACCCACTTTCAGGCCTTTCAGCTTTGTTTGCTGCAGGGTATAGAATACGCTTGCGTTAGCGGTGTGATTAGGGTTTCCTACCAGGCGCTCTCCTTCTACAGAGCTACCTTTTACACCTGGTGTGTTTTCGATAGTCATGCTATTATAGCTATAACCCGCGATTACATCCAGTCCTGGCAAAGGATGACCTGCGATATCTACTTCAACACCCTGACTCAGTGTTTCGYCGATCAATGCTTTAAAGTTGGTATTATTGTTTGGAGCGCCGTTTTTGTCAAATGGTGCTGTTTGCGTATAGTTACTGTTCCTGATGCGGTAAGCAGTTACATTTACAGACAACAGCCCTTTCAGGAAATCGTTTTTAACACCTGCTTCATATTGTGTGATGAGAGATGGTTGCAGATTCTGACCATATATATCCTGTCCGCTGTTGGGTGTAAAAGACGTAGAGTAACTGGCAAATACAGCAGTTGTGGCAATAGGCTTGTACACTAATCCCAGACGTGGAGAAAATGCCTGATCATATCTTGATTTTCCCACTGTTTTACCACCTTTGAAGTCGTAAGCTACCGGCGATTCTGTTTGCAGGTAAGAGTAACGTATGCCTGCCATGAATTTCAGTTTTTCTGAAATGCTGATCAGGTCCTGTACATATATACCTACTCTGTTCGTAGG
>NZ_JBFTSK010000051.1:0-57994 GCF_056399985.1 Chitinophaga sp. 01L420 | reverse complement strand
CGTATACCTGGCGCTGAGAGAGTCCTCAAAAAAATGGACCATGCCCATTAGAAATTGGGGCATGATCCTTAATCAGTTCTTAACTATATTTGGAAGCAGAGTAAAAATTTAGATAGTTAACATCCTCGATTTTTAAACTTACACACTTATTGAAATAGTCCCTTAAATACCCAATACAGGGCTGATTCCAATAAGTTCCGATGTTTTGTTTCGGTATTACCTGGTTTGTTTTGCATCGGTTTATAAACCACAACCCCCTTTACTAATAAGAATTTCAGAAAAAGGATACAGTAAATCTAAATTTATTTACTGTATCCTTTTTTGTATCCTTCCAGATTCGTTTTGTGTGATTTAGCTTTTAATGGTAAAAACAAAAAAGCCGCTTAAATACTGCGATTTAAGCGACTTTAATATCCTTTGGTATTCTTCCAGTGATCCCCTTGGGACTACATCAATGCCTTATATATCGCGGCTTTTCAGGGTTTTAAAAGTTAGTGTAACCTTTTTTGTTACCACCCGGAATAGCTTCATTTGATCAGGTTTGAAAGAACTTTTTATCCGTACAAAGATACGAAAGAAAAGCTAAAATGCTACAAAATGAATTAGGCAATAGCCCTATAACCCTGAACTGCCTTACTTTACACAGTCCTTTGACCTGGCTTTAACACGCAGTTAATGCCTTAAATACAGGTTTACTTCCTCTACTTTCAGTCCTGTATATTGACAAAACTCAGAAACACTTATGAACTGCCCCGGGTTCTTTCCGAAGGCTTCACGGATACGCTGCAACAAAAGTCGGGAGGTCCGCTCACTGCGGCCGGTGATATTTTCTATATCCCGGGCATAAATCACCATGCGGTGAGGTATTAATGTCTGCAAATTCGGCATAATCGGAATGGAAACTTTTTTGGGTTAAAATGCCGGTTTATGTTTGATGTGGTTAATCACAAATTTACTGCATTCTGCGCAGATGTGAGCCTAACGGGCTTGGCTATGTAAACAGCCCTTTTTCTTAATCTTAAATTGTTTCCAATGGCAAAACAAATGGGAATAATTCCTTTGAAAGGTACGATAGGTAATATCACCTTTTACCAATCAAAGGCCGGACACCTGGCACGCGGAAAAGGCGGACTTAATGCCGACCGCATTGCTACAGATCCTGCATTTGTTCGTACCCGTGAAAACGGAGCGGAATTTGGCAGGGCAGGTAAAGCGAGTAAGCTTCTTCGGACGGCGTTTCGCGCAATACTTTTGAATATTGGTGATAGCTACATGTCTTCCCGTCTAACCCGTGACATGGTGAAGGTGATACAGGCGGATGCAACCAATATCAGAGGACAGCGCAACGTCATTGATGGCGAGGCTGAACTGCTGAAAGGCTTTGAGTTCAATATCAACGGTCGTTTAGGTGGTACATTGTATGCACCTTTTACTACGGCGATTGATCGCGCGGCTGGGACGTTAATAGTCGATATACCGTCGTTTACTCCGGTCAATATGTTGGCTGGGCCTACAGGCGCCACGCATTTCAAAGTACAGGCAGCCGCTGCGGAAATAGACTTCGAGGCTGAAACATTCGTCAATGGGAATGCAAGCAGTGCAGAACTTCCCATAGACGCCACCGCAACAGCTGCCATGAACCTGACCGTCAGAGTAACGGACAATAGCACGAAACCGCTGTTCCTTACATTAGGCGTAGAGTTCTACCAACAGGTAAACGGCGCGCTGTATAGTTTAAAGAACGGCGCTTTCAATGCCCTGGCTGTAGTAGAGGTTTCCGGCATGCCGGCTCCTCCCCCTGGTCCGTAATGAAACGTTAGCCTGGACAAGAATGTCCAGGTAATTCTTAATCTTTAAAAAGCGTTTTATGGAGTTAATGAAACGTCTTACAGCATCAACACCACCTTTTTTTAGCAAGGTGCGTAACATAGGATTGATTCTGACCGCAATTAGTGGAGCCTTGATGGGGATTCCCGCATTACCGTTGATCGTCGCTAAGGTAGCAGGATACCTTGCTGTTGCGGGTACGGTGATGACAGGAGTAAGTCAGGCTGCCGTAAGTGAAGAAGGCGGTTAGTATTGCCTCAAATAGTTCTCCGGTTTAAAGGTGTGGTTACCTTACGGATTGTTTGGTGTAAAGGCACTCGTTTCTAACGGGTGCCTTTTATCTTTTTCCCTGTAATTTTTCTTTAGCTTCAAACGCTTCAATTACAGCCATTACATAATCTTTATTAATAGGAGAAAGTTGTTTGATCTTTATAGCCAGTGCATCTTCGGGGGTAATGTCTCTTATCAAATAGTCTAATGAACTGTCCAGGACTTCTGCAATCCTAGCTGCTATTTCGATTGACGGCTTCGATTCATCACGTTCATATTTACCGATAATATCTCGTGAGGTACCAGTTGCATCTGCCAGTTCTGTCTGTGTTAACTTTTTTTGTTTTCTCGCTATGATAACTTTTTCACCAAACGTCATAATGGATGATTTTTGCGCAAACTACCGATTTTAAATTTAATGTTAAGTGGCGGGGTGGATACGCAGATCAACAGCGTAAAGTGTCGATAATAATCCACATGAAATGACTTTTAAATGACACAAAACAAGACAAAACACTACATTTTATGTAGATTATTATACACTTTTTAAGTATATTTGTTTAAAATAATCAACATTATGGAAGACCAATCAAAAGAGCGAAAGGCTAAACTGCATTGCAAAAGTATACCACGGCTCTACGAATATATACAAGTACCGTGGTTAAACTTATCTGGCTTGTGGCTGGAAAAAGCGGGCTTTGGTATCGGAGATACTATATCTATTTCAGTAGACAAAGAAAAACTGGTAATAGAAGTGACCAGTAAGGCACCAATTGAAAAACCATATTGGGAAAAGTAAAACCAGACTTCCACCTAAGCACCAGGTACCTGAGGGCGGAAGTATCATGAACCGCCGCCCGCAGGACACCTGGCAATTAACTGTTAACCCAAAACCATATTTTATGAAATACTGTAAATCGCCAGTTTAGTCTGGTATTGAAAAACGTATTCTTATATTCAATTACTCCCACAGTAGAATACGAATACAGACCGAGAATGCAACATTGTTTTTAACCTCTCCAACAACATTTATGCTTCATGTTTATACTGACACCTCAGTAATAGGAGGTTGTTTTGACAAAGAATTTAAAGAACATAGTAACGCGCTTTTTAATGAATTCAGAACGGGGCTAAAGAAACTAGTTTTGTCTGATTTGGTTATGATGGAGCTCGCACCTGCAAAAGATGAAGTAAAAGCCAAATTAACGGAAATCCCAGACCGTTACAAGGTAGAGGTCAAAGGCCACATAAAAGCTTTTAAACTCGCAGAAACATATATAGCGGAGGGTGCGTTGACCAACAAATGCTATAATGATGCGCTGCATATTGCCCTAGCTACTTTGCATGGAGCCAATATCCTTGCAAGTTGGAATTTTAAGCATATTGTTAACCTCGATCGTATAAAGTTGTATAATTCCATTAATTTGCGGATGGGTTACCGATTAATTGAAATCAGGACCCCGCGGGAAATCTTAAAGCCAAACGACCATGAAAAAAAGTAAAAAATATGATGCTGTGGCGGAGGTTCGAAAGATCAGGGAAGAATTAAGCCTGAAATATTGGGGCCATCCTGACTTGTTACTTAAAGACTTGAAAACAGCCAGAGAAAAGTTCCACCAGGAACAAAAGGCGCTAAGAAAGCACTAATCTGCTATTTACATTGCTGTAATTCTACAGCCATAATAAAACCTCTTTCGGGATTAAGTTGATAACGGCCATCGTTGATGATGTACCAAATGCAATACCGTGCTTATACTTCGTAGGTTGTGATGGTAAGTGTGGGATATTATCAACCTGGCCGTTATTTGGTGGGACCGCCGCCAAGAGACTACCAGTTATCTGGAGACAGCCATTTATTGGGATATCAGACAAAACGATAAAAAATACAGCTGGATCAAACGCGCTAACGTCCGGGAGAATAGATGATGGGCTACTACAGCTGGGCTTATGATCCTCCGATGGTCAAAGTGATACAGCTGAACCTATATTCTATCGATGCCCCCATCATCTGTTCTCCCGGACGCCGCGCGATAGCACAATGTCGATCAAGGTACTGACGCTGGTGTTCGCGCAGCTTATTCTCCCGTCGCTAAATCAGTGTTCTGTCGTTCAGTGCTATAATCTCCCGCTAAATAGCGTTACTGTCGCTCCGCCCCGCCGCCCATCCACCCCCGGCCGCTGCGGCGGCAGCCAGAGCGCAGGCCCTGTAGCGCAGCGGAAGGGCCCAGCGAAGGCGAGCCGCAGCAGGCCGCGCCTTCGACCTCTGTCTCGCCGGGAGCGCCAGCGGACGGCAAATCAAAAATGGAAGGCCGGGGGTGGCGGGCGGGGGCGGACAAAATGGGTAGCGAAGGAATGGCGGGCGTAAAGGCCACCAATGTTAGAAACTGCCCTTAGCCAGACCGGGAGCTACCCGAACGGAGGCTGAGGGAGTGCGAAAAGGGTGACAGGGTGGAGCGCAGGCCCTGAAGCGCAGCGGAAGGGACCAGCGGAAGCCTGGCGACCTTTTTGCCGACTAAAGCCGCAGTGAGACCTCTTAACCGCTCCTATCTTCAAGAAACGCTAGAATTCTGATTTGAGCATAAGATGATTGACACTGCACGTGCTCATCAATCTTATGACCAGTTGGAGAAAATATTCAGCTCAAAAATGAAAAGGAGGCATCTAAATTCATAAAAATATGCAGTTCGAAAGGCGGCTACTACAAACAGAATAGTTTAGCTATTCTCCTTGCGATAGTCCTTTATTATCGGTATTTATCACCACATCTGGATAGGAAGTCAATAGACTGATCATTTTTGGCAGAAACCATTCCCGACAAATATCTTCATACATTGTTCCAAGGTTTGTAAGTTGGTGCCAAAGTATAAGAATACTCGAAATCGATTGCCCCAAATCATTGTCAGGATTTTGCAGCAGCGCTTTCATAAGAAGCAACTGTGTTTTTGCTTCAGTCAAAGGCATCCATTCAACATACTTCCATATATCCAGGTCTTCAATCTGTGAGATAAAATAGAGTAACTGTTTTTTCGCATCGTCGTGCTCGACTTTTATATTCTTCTCAATCTTGTCGCGATATGTAATTATCGGAAAATCTTTGTACTTAAAAAGATATCCGATTTCATTTTTTTGATAAGCGAATTTAGAGAATGCCGCAAGCAGTTTGGACCTTTTGCCATAAAATTTCAATGCAGTATTAGATATATCATTATTTGATAATATATTAAGAACAGGAATTTTGACTGTCACGGTTTCTTGCTTGGTATATTGCGGATTCTGTGGCAGAATAATCTTATCTATATAATCATTCAGACAAATGAAATACACATTATCTGAGTTTAAATCAACCAAAAACAACAGTACAGATACGCCACCTCCCAAAGATTGTATAGTCAATAATGAATTGGTATCGAATGAGTACTTTACAACGTCTAAAATAGCAGAGTCATTTTTATCTTCCTTCCAAACACCCTTTGCTACATTCCCCACAGCGTATATTTTATCTTGCTTAATCTCTAGCTCTTTAACTGCTTTTACCTGCACATAAATAAATTCCCCTAACGTTTCAGCCACTTCATCGTTGATAGGTTCAAAGAGTTCAATGACAAGGTCAATTCCGTAATCCGGTCGGTTGAACTCACGGATTACCCATTCCTGCGGAATTTGTTTTCTTATAATTTCGTAGGATCGGTCTTCCATAATGTGCTGGAAAACACGTTGTTTTTTTCGCGCCATAAGTACATTCAATTAACTGGAATGCCACAAATATAATGTTTGCTAACTAGCAAAATCTTATAAAGCACATAAATTTATTTTATAAACCGCACGAAATAAAGGAAATAATATAGTCGGGGTATATCTTGTGTTTATCAGTAGTATTGACTTTAAGATTCAATTAGATTGAACATTGCAAGAGTTCTGCTTTCCCAGCTATTGCTGCGGTATCTTAGTTATTGAAAAGTCGGGGGGGAATCCATTTACTTAATAATTGAATTAAACATAGGATCCTACAATAGATCATACACATTTATGCAAATGACTGAAATTTTATTGATTAATTAACCTCTTTTTTTAGCCGGAATTTTTGCAAAACTAAACGGAATATACTTAGAGAAACCTTCTTTTTCAAATTCAGTGAAGAAGTCCTTAAACTCCTTTAGATATTGCCATTTCATCTCATCCTGCTCGAAGAGAACATCCTTGAATTTTGTCCAATCTTCAAAAATTACAGGCACAGATTTACTTATCGCGAATAGCTTTTTCCCGAACTGTTCAGGCTCAATAATCATTAAAAGATATCCGTCGAAATCTTTGGTTAAAATAAATCTTTTGAATATTTCTGTCGCTTCGACTGGAATTGACTTTCTAGATTCCATATCTCCACCATAACCGGTAGTATTTGTTGTTTGTTCTGTTAGCCAATACAACCGAAAGAACATTTGATCCACATGAGTATGCTCAACACAATATTTCTCAAAGTATGATAAACTTATTTCCTTCACTTCATCTTGGCTCAATGGAAATGAATATTTTTCGTATTGATCGTTTACCATAAAAAGAAGTTCCGCTGCAAAAAGATAGGGTGAAGGCTCATTATAGAGAACCGTTGTAATAAACTTCTTAAGAGCTTCTTTCCCTCCATGATTGGCATATAGCGTTTCAGATGTTTTATCATTATAATCACTTAACTTATTAAGCAAATCTCTGCCCTCATAGCCAATTAGATTTGAAGCCGTATCTTTAATAGATGTTTGATTTGCCAAATAAAATATACCCTTTATTATATTTTCGAAATCCTGTTTGTCATCATAAGTTCTAATCTCAACAAACCGATTCCTCAGATCTACTTCTAGTCCCTTTGTTACCCATTCAGATATTTTCTCTACAAACTCTTCAAATTCTTTTGATCGAGCAACACTAAACTCAATTTCTGACAGATCTCCTTTTAAAAGATTATAGGCGAAGTATCTATAGAACTTACTTGGATAAATAATGGATTGAATATTATTACTTTGATAACTATACCGGCCAATTCTATTAGGAAAGATACTTTCAACGAAAGTAGTTATCCTTTCTATATCATTCTTCGGAACAGAAAGTGCCTTGTGGTTCTCCTCTAAGTAAATACTAAGTTTGAATTGGCCAATTCGCGAATCACCTTTTGGTGCACTAGCATCGGCTACTTTTGACAATTGATATACAAATCCGCCAAAACCATCATTCTTTGACTCTAAGACTTTATCCGTTTTAGTAAATAATAAATTGTGAACCGCCGGGAATTTAAGCCTCAAAAGCTCTATTACAATAAAATCTCTTATGTCAATATTTCCAAGAAGGAGATCTGAATTTAAGGTTATCGTATTTGTCAACCTCGTTACATCTCGCATCGTTTCTAACCAATGGCTAAAATTAGATGGGCGGACCATTTCAGTACCAATAATACACTCAGAAATAGCATTATGATAATTACTCGGTAAAGATTTACACAGCCTTTCTACCAGCTTATAACGTAATACGCTGTTCTCAAAGTAAGGAAGGGTTAATTCCAACTGAAAAATCTTTTCCAGGAATTGCTCATTATTATATGGATTATGCCCTTTTAATGCATTTAAAATATAATTCCTGTCATATGCAACAATAAAGAATGTGTTATAAAAATTCGCTGTATTTCGAATTATCCTTATGATCTCTAGAATTTCATCCTTATCTAATCTATCCAAATCATCTATGTAGACAATAATTTTTTTGTTAATAACTTTTAATGATTCATTAATCTCCTTAAATAGGCTATTTAGTGAAGTATTGCCTACAAATTCCTGGATTAATACTTGAGCAGATTGAGTAAAAGTATTATCATTTATTTTTATTAATTTCCCTGAATACTTATTTAATATTCTTGCAATAGAAGAATGATATGGACTTAACGCCTCTTGAATGCTCTCAAAAAAATCAATAATTATAGCCTGTGGTGTTTGACTATTCCAGGGATTAAAATCTATCCCAATTACGTCATCCTTTAGTTCTCTCTTTAATAGATTAATAAACGAAGTTTTACCCAGTCCCCATTTTCCGTTTATACCAATTGCGTATGACACCTCAAAATGACTACTTACTATTTTCTTAGACAATATCTTCGCATATGTGGAATACCCTAAACTGTCAATATGTTCTGTTCCTAAAGGAATATCTAAATGCAGTGAATTCTTGCTATTCTCCGGCAACTCCGGTTTTGAATACTTAAATAAGAAAAGATTTATTGCAGACACAACAAGAAATGTATCCCCATATTTAATATTAGGAATTAACTCAAAACCTTGAAACTGCCAAACATCCGAAAAAAATCGATAGTAGCAATAAAATATGGAGCCTAACAAGTAGAAACTCACTAATTGATATGATAGTATGTGTTTTTTCACCCTTGGTGACACATAAAGGATGGCATATACAATTATTAAAAGAAAGCAAAAATCATTTATCAAACTCGTCTTAATGTTGCTAAAAAGAGGGATTACCAAAGTTTTTGTAATAATTGATTCTATAGGAATATGAAATAGAATTATAGCTATTATTATTAAATAATAAAGGTGAATTTTTCTATTATTTATCAAGTAAGACAACTTGCCTACGAATGGTTTCATTTTGAAGAAAATTTGAATAATGGGAATTTCTAGGTGGCCATGCCTGATGCGGTAAATTTCAGTATTATTAATAAATATTATCGGGAGCAGTAATCACCGTTATTTGCTGCGCTTTTAGTATCCAATATCCAGGAATAATCCATATACATCTAATCAATCTTTCTTGCATAATATACAGTTTAATTATTTAGATCTATTCTGTATTTCAATAGAATTGAGAACAAACAAATTCAACTCATAGATCAAATTCTGTAATTGCCTAAGAGTTCCTACAAATTTAATAACCATACCGCAAAACACTTCAGTATTCAATTTGAGTACAGTATCATAATAGAGTACAAAATCATCCGAAATGTGCCCGCATATAATATTCCTGATTTCCGACATTTCTTTTTGATAACCAAACTCTTTCTTGAAAGATTTAATTTCCTTGGATACTTCGTCGTAAGATATTGCCATCTTTGGGACCTTTTGCAAAATCATCTCATATAGGCTCTGGCGATATTTATGATAGGTATTGATAGTTTCATAAATTACGAGATATCCATTCTTAATAAAGTGAACAAGTTCCCAAGTGTGCCTAGAAACGTATAGGTTTTTGCTAACAACCATTAAATCCATACTGGAAATGGTCAATAATGCCAGCAAATTTGATAATTTATGTAAATTGGATATCTCCTCCAAAAGATCAGTTCCCAAATTGCTATTTTGAGATAGTCCAACGCAATATTTGGCTATTGAATAACCCTTTTCAAGAATATCAGTATTAAATGGCAACGTCGAATCTATGATTTCAATTAGTCCATTCTTGGCTAAGGAAGGTATTCTTTCTGGTTGTATTTCGCTCATTCTCTAGATTTTTAAAATGCAACATCAGATTTTCCAAAATTTGAGAAGAAGAGTTATCCGAAACTGCTCAATACAACAGTAGGATATCTCCACTTTTCCAACAAACCATTTTCTGCCATACCATCTATTCTCGGATAGCTCTATATTCTCCTTTTGAGAATCATACATTGCACGGCCTCTAATATCAGGTCCAAATATTTCTACTACCTTATTTGTTAAAGATTCTATCTCAGAATAAAATTCAAAATTTGATAAATTTTCATTCTTTTTAAAGAGAACTATTGACCTTGATTGATCCGGATTATAATTTACTTGCAACCTATTGAAAAAATCTAAGGCATATAGATCCAAGACATGCAAATTAATTATCTTTCCGTCATCTTCAGTTTGAGTATAGACAATTGGGAAATTCAAGATCATCTCAGGTAGCTGACTCAATAAATCATCTCCGGCGCTACTAATATCAGATAGATGATTATTGACCACCTCCAATGCTTCAATGCTACTACAGACCCTAGTTTTGATATTGAAATACTCGTACAATACTTTTGCCTTTTGATATGTATTATTATCATCGGTAATAAAATAATCGCAGTAAGCACCGTAGTAAACATGACAAGCATCTTGCAATAGGTTTTTAAAACGTGAATCTTTGTAGTACCCACAGAAATCTAACGTTAAGAATGAATTCACTAGCCGCTCATAATTCGACAGTTCCTTCCCATTATTTATGCTTTTGACCGTATCTTCAACAAACTCATCAAAAGTTTTCTTTAAAGAACTTTTCTGGAGATTTTTACTTATTAACTCAATAGGGTTCCCCTTTTGCGAGTAGTCATGATTCATTTTAAGGGTCTCTAAAGACTTATTCCGCAGTTTTCTATAAAAATCTGGATCATCTTGATACCTGTTCATCATTTTTATTGTATCCGAAAGTAGGTCGTATTGGCTACCATTGGAAATAGTATCACTAAATACTTCTTTAAATGAATCGAATCCCTTGGGATACTTAGAAATAGCATCTGCAACATCTGAAGCAGGGGTCACCTTCAGCAATTGTAAGTAAAGTGCTTTAAGCGAATCGAATAAAGGATCTTCTATAGGTTTAAAAACATTATCAATTGTAAAAGGCTCATCATTCAGTAGTTGAAAAAAATATTCCTTAATATTATATATCTCTGGATAGGTCGCATTCTTATGATAATTAAATGCTAAGCAATGGCTATGAGTTATTTTCTCCAAGAAATCTAGATCTTTCAATGTTTCCATTCTCCCGTGATCCGATTTCCTATAACTAGTAATTAAGTCATTTAAATGAGCAGAAGTAAAAGGTATCAAAAAGATATCGGGATGTTTCTCAAGCGCATCAGACAATAATTTAAAATCTTCACCTTTATCTTGTTGAGTACGTATTTTTGATATTATGTTCCAGTCCAAATACAGTCTAATCATATGGAGTTAAGAGTTTTTACAGCCAATGCTCAAATCAAGAAAGTAAATATAACGAAATCATAATTTATGAACAGATATTTTCATTTACTCAGCTCGATTTTAGAATAAGTCCCATTATCTTTTATCACACGAATCAATTTCAAATGATAGTAAGTTAAACATCGCTCTCATTCTACTCCTTAGCCTATTCCCATATAGATCCTCGAGCTCCTGGCTATTCAAATTTGTTGTCACATGAGTTATCATCTTATTTGAAATTTGCAAATCATACCGTGAAAGCAATATCTCCCCCATCACATTACAATTATTTCCCCAATAATTCACCGTCTGTTCGAGCCCCAGGTCATCAAAGCAATATACCCTTGGTACATTTGTGTACGGAAAGAATGCATTCTTGCTATACCGGCTTATAACATCATACCCTATCCGACTAAACTCAAAGCTGATCTCCCGGCAGGAAACCATATGCGGCCGATACGACTCCGGCGCCAAGGGCCTCATAAGTGTCATAAGAGAGGTCTTACCACAGCCGATCCGGCCAGTAAGCAAAATACCCTTGTGCAGATCTATACCCTCGGCAGCAGAAATCGCCTCGTCCTGCAGGAAGTACGCCAGCAGTTTCACCACTACCGGCCGGTCTATGTCATCAATCCGGAATCGCGGGCCATACACATTCTTTCCATGTTCCTCCAGTTGCTGCATCAGCAGGTAGTAATCATAAGGGCTCTGAATAGCTTTTGTTTTCATTGACGTGGAGCCTTCCTGGCCCAGTTGATTGTTTGGTGTATCTGTCATGGGTTAAAGTTTTAAGAGAGGGAATATTTAGTATCCATTTGTGGGCAGCAGCCTGCCAGTCGGTGATCAGCGTCTTGCCCGATTGTCGCCAGCCATTGGCCTGGTAGTGGTGGAAAAACTTTCCTGCTTCCATCGCCGGGTAGACGTGGGTATTAAAAAAGTCCTGCACCTGGGGCAACGTGGGGAGAACACGCCCGGTAGCATCTGCATTTTCCGCGCGGGGTGTATACTGATCGCGTTGGGGATTTTTAATTTCATTTTTATAATTTTTTTTTGAGAGCGAGAGCATGTTTTCTCTCTCTCGTTTATACTTGTTTATTTGTTTATTAAAGTGTCGCAAAATTGCGACTGGTATAGTATCACTTTTGCGACAAGGCATAGTCGCATTTTTGCGACACGAACCAGTATCATTTTTGCGACACGGCGTAGTCGCATTTTTGAGACTATCGCCGGTATCACTTTTGCGATTGGAGTGATTATTTGGGGGATCTAATTCACCCCCATTTAATTCATCAAATAGCTGAAGTTGCGTAGTGTCATCCTCAGATGATCCTGGAAGCGGAAGAATGGTAACAATACCAGGCATGGTTAATCGGCCCTGCTGATACAGAATATAGCCATAGGAATGGAGCTCTTTTATACAACGGCTATATGTATTCATGGATCCGATACGGCTTAGTGAAATGACTTCGTCGCGCAGGATGGGAAAAGACTTTTTAAAATGGCACTGATTCCAGATTTGGAACAAAGCCATATAAAGGCTGACATGATTGGTATGTAAGCGATCATCTCTCCGCACCTGCGCGAAGAAGGCATTTACATGCCTGATGTAATTAGGCTGTGTAGCTGTTTTCATCAGGAATGTTTTAAGTCTTTCTTTTTGCCACCTAGTAGTTTGAGGATATCATCATGATCGTAAAAGATCAGACCTCCAATTTTGGTATAAGCAAGCGTACCGTTTATACGCATGTTTTGGAGGGTACCAGGTGAAATACTAAGGAGGTCACGGACCTCATGGGATTTTAGCCATTTGCGGGGTTGAATGGCTGGAGCGTTATGTAATTCGCGTAGCTCTCTGAATAATTCTGTTTTGAAGACCGCGAAATCTTCACGGGTTAGAATTTCTACTGCCATAAGTTTTGAGGTTGTTTGGTATGGCAGCAAAGAAAAAAATATTTCCTACGCAAGAACAGTCACAGGGGTACTGGTACCCCCTGTAACTATTTGATTATTAATAGGAAGAATTTGGCATAATTATTTTCATCATATGACATCTAATATATGAGAAGTCTATATTATCATAGAAATACCCAGCGTAAAGAAAGCGGCAACACTCAATCCCTTATGAGAGAACTTAACCAGATCAGTTAGAATATCGCGTACCGTTTTGGATACAGCTGCGTTGTCCTTATAGAAATTGCTTCGCAGACTGCCCGGAGAAACACTGTCCTGTTTAACAGTGGTAAAGAAATGGGAAAAGAAATCCAATACCTCCGTTCTGTTCTTATTGAGATAAAAACCACTCTCCATCAGCAATCTGAGAAAATTGCCAAGCTGCGGCACTGAGAAGTTCGTCAATACTTTAAAGTCTTTCCAACGGCCCAGCTCTTCAGAGGTATGACTGCAGGCCTCCAATGACTCTTTATCTTTCTGGTAAATGACTTCTTCTGCCAGCCAGGACTGTAACTGAGTTTGAAGGGAAGCGCGTAGTTTACTATAGGCAAACCCTGGTTTAACGGTAGCCTGGTTAACCTTCTTTTGAAGATAAATAAGCCTGTCCAGTTTTTCACGGATGGTAGGTAAATTTTCAATTTCGGTATTAATAGCTTCCGTCCAGTAATCGAAATATTGTACACTGTTAAAATTGAGATAATGCAAGATCTTCTTTAATCTCTCCGTTAAATCCTCTACCCTGTCATCCAGCAATTCAAACAGCTGCTTCTTCATTTCCTTTAAGAAATAAAGCTGCCGATAACTGATTGAAACATCTGTCCGATCAGCTTTTATACAATAAGTGAATGGCTGAAATACTATTGACAGTAAATGCTTATCAACGGCCGTTGCTTCAAACCGCTCTCTTAGCAAGTTAATATCCTGGAACAGGGTAGCCTTGGCCGTTATCAGATACGAAGATGGAAGCCGGCAGTCAATGTCCAAATAACGCTCAAACTTACGTTCCAGAAATAAAAGGAGCTCACTTAGGTTGCAGTAAATAATCTTATAAAGATTTAGCCAGGTAACTTCCGTTAATGATACCTGATGACAGGTAAGATCAGCCTCCGGCAGGAAGGACGCCATTTCCTCTATTAGTAATACCAGTTGGTGCTGATGCATACTGACGTACCAATCTACCTGTTTTCTTTTTCCAAGATCACATAGGTATTGATTAAATCTTTGCAGCATGCTATTCTTATGACTGATGATATCTGAAACTGCGAAAGTGAAAAAATTACTGTCTGGTTCTTTCTGTTTGGAGGTAGCTTGTTTCAGGTCAACATGAATCAGTTTTTCGAAATAGGAAAGTTGATAATGCTGGTGCTGCATAATAATGGATGATTTTGAGGTGATTTGTCAAGTTTGGGTTATCTACATAAAAATGCTAGTGATCAGCTCTTCACACGATTGGAATTAACATTCTGGACAGCAACACAACAATAGCTATATAACTGCATTTTAAATCATTTTTGAATATAAGCATACTAGCCAATAAATTACTTGACATTTATCAATATTCAATAGTTATAATATGCTTATGAAAATCAAGGTAGGCAATGATTACAGCCATATGCCCACCTTGATAAGTTTACATTAGGCAGCGGCATGCGATGTGAGAGAAACCGGCAAGGAAAGATTAAATATGCTCTTCAATGTTTTCATATCTCCGCTGACTTTACTGGCAACAATCTTCGCATAAATCTGCGTTGTCCGGATAGATTTATGCCCCAGCATGGCACTTACTGTTTCCAACGGTACCCCATTGGCCAATGTGACGGTTGTAGCAAATGTATGCCGGGCGGTATGCGTAGTAAGGTTCTTATTGATACCACAGAGGTCTGCCACCTCTTTGAGGTAACCGTTGAAACGTTGATTGCTGTTGATTGGCAGGAGAACATTATTTGCCACGCAATAGGGATGATTTTTGTATTTAGCAAGAATCTCCTTTGCGATAGGTAACAAAGGTACGTTTTCACGGCACCAGGTCTTTTCCCGATTCTTTACAATCCAGTCTTCGCCATCAAAGAATTTGGAGATATTATCAGGGCTCAGCATTAGCGCATCTTTATAGGCATAGCCGGTAAGCGCCATAAAAAGATAGGCATCTTTGGTTTCCTGCAGGCGTGGAATTTTGAACTCTTTGTGATATAAGGTGCTGAGCTCTTCAATGCTCAGTATATCACGTTCCGGATTTACATAGGTACATACGTAATCCTCCAAAGGATTTGTACTAAGCCATTTCCTTTGAACGGCCAGCTTTAAAACCTGTTTTACATTTTTCAGGTACTTCATGGCGGTATTATCCTGGATCCCCTCCGTAAGGGTCATGTGATCGAAGAAGTCTTCCGCAAAAGCATATTCAATTCTTTCTGTCGGGATATCGGGGAGTTTAAATACTGTTTTCAGAAAAGTAACCACCTTTTCCTTTGTGGTATACCATTTCTTCAGTGTGCCTTCGGAACGTTTTTCTTTTTCTACTTTCTCTTTGAATTTTTCGTTGTGGTAGTCGATGACCTGTATTAAGGTCTTTTTCTCTATGCCTATCCCCTGGTATGCATTCTTCAACATGGTAGGGGTAACGGTAGGGCCTTGCGCCTTCAGAAGATTGTAGTGCCGGATCAGCTCTCCCCTTACATGAAGAATATGTTTGTTGATCTCGATGGCCTCCATCGATTTGCCGGCAACTTCGGCGGCTTTATTATTAAATCTTGCCGGTTCCACCTGGTACCCCAGAGAGAAACCATCCCGCTGCCCATCGATGATAATACGCAACATAATAGTTGCCTTGCCGGCGGGGTTCTTGTTGTCCTTCCTTAACCAGCATGAAATTGATAATTCCTGACTTACTTTCATGTTCTTTGTGGGTTTTAGGTTAACGCCTTTGGTGTTGTTTGGTATTAATTGTTTTGGTTTGAAGTCCTAAAACCCTGATCAGTGAAGCATTACAGAGAGAAAGGTTACACTAAATTTAGGTATTGCAGGTGTAACCTTTTATGTTACCATTCACCTTCGTTTTGAATGATAAACCTTTGTAGCCTAAAAACAGAAAAGCCGCGTAAATCGTGCGATTTATGCGGCTTTGATACTGTTTGTATTCTTTGTTGTGATCCCCTTGGGACTCGAACCCAAGACCCATACATTAAAAGTGTATTGCTCTACCAACTGAGCTAGGGAATCGTTTGCTGTTAAGCGGCTGCAAAAATAACAATATTTTTTTTCCTGCCAAATTTTTCTTCTAAAAACCTTCAAACTCAACGTAGAAAAGCATTACAAGCAACTAAACATACAAAGCAGCAGTTACAGTAATGTAAATAAGAAGTAATAAAATGCTGTTACTATCATCTTCTCGCCTATTTTTGTGGGGCTTAAATTATACCCATGAAAACATACTTTCAAAACAAGACGGTTGTCATCACCGGTGGATCGTCAGGAATTGGAAAAGCACTGGTATCGGAATTATTGGCGCATGGAGCTACGGTAGCCGTTTGTGGCAGAAAGCAAAATGCCCTCGATGCCTTACAACAGGAAATCAATAACAAGGCGCTATATACTTTTGTAGCGGATGTTAGTATAGAGGCAGACTGCAAAGCGTTTATTGAAAGTACGATTGCGAAGTTCGGGAAGATAGATATACTCATTAACAATGCGGGTATTTCTATGCGTGCCATGTTCCGTGATCTGGAAGTGGGTGTGTTGAAGTCACTGATGGATATCAATTTCTGGGGTACTGTGTATTGTACCAAATTTGCGTTTGAATCTATTCTGGCAAATAAGGGAACAATTGTAGGGGTATCATCTATTGCAGGGTACAGGGGCTTGCCGGCGCGTACAGGTTACTCGGCTTCTAAGTTTGCGATGCAGGGCTTCCTGGAAGCGCTGCGGACAGAAAATTTACATACAGGCGTTAACGTGATGTGGGTATGCCCGGGCTTCACGGCATCGAATATCCGTAATACGGCACTGAATCCTAAGGGGCAGGCACAGAGTGAAACGCCGCTGGAAGAAGGAAAGCTGATGAGTGCTGAGGCGGTGGCAGCTGCAATAGCGAAGGCAATCGCCAAACGTAAACGTACCCTGGTACTCACCGGTCAGGGCAAGTTAACGGTGCTGCTGAGCAAACTGTTGCCGGGCTTTTTGGATGGTATGGTATACAATCACTTTAAAAAAGAACCAGGTTCTCCCCTGCAGTAATAAACAATTATTTCACTTTAGCCGTTAACGTTAGTGTGAAAAAATTCCACCTAAATAACGATCGCATCGGGTTTTTTGTCTTTATTTGCACTAAGTTTAGCTCACATAACCCCCATGGCATCTTTTTTGGAAGGAAAGCGCACATTTAATTTGTCATTCTGATTGTGAGAAAACAGATAGCATAGTGAGGACGGGATTTGAATTGTGGGTTTTGAACATAGGGATTTGGATTTAGATTTTCTGGCATGTCCATCATAACATTAACATCAGACATAGGAATGCAGGATTACCTGGTAGGTGCCATTAAAGGGCAGCTCTGGCAATACTGCCCGGAATGTCATGTTACGGACATCACACACCATATAAGCCCTTTTAACTTACCACAGGCTGCTTACATCTGCAAAAGCGCCTTCGCTTACTTCCCACTGGGTACCTTCCATTTTGTATTGATCAATTTATTTGACAAACGACCGGATCATGTACTGGTGGCGGAGCACAACGGGCAATACATGGGCTGTGCCGACAACGGACTGCTAACAATGATTGTTGGAGGTATGCCGGAGAAGGTAATCAAAATACCGTTGCCTGCTGATGCACCCAAAAATACCTTTACTATCATACAACTCCTGGCATCAGCTGCCAGGGAATTGAGCCGCGGCAAGGCGCTGGGTGAACTGGGACCATTAACCCAACAGATCAATGTAAAGAACAACCTGCAACCGCTGGTAGGCGATGATTTCATAGAAGGGCAAATCATTCATATCGACAGCTTCGAGAACGTGGTGGTGAACATCACCCGGCAACAGTTCGATATGCAATGCAAGAATCGCCGCTTCCGTATCTTCTTCCGCCGCGATGAAGTCATCAACCAGGTCAGCGAAACATATGCCGATGTACCGGAAGGAACCAAACTAGCCCTCTTCAATGCGGCCGGGTACCTGGAAATCGCCATTAACAAAGGAAATGCTGCCGGCCTTTTCGGCCTTCAGGGCTTTAGAAGAGATCAGCTTACCCAACCCTCCGGATACCAGCAACTGTCGTACTACCAAACTGTAAGAATAATTTTTCAATGATTAACCGTATCGTTAAAATGGAATTTGACCCGGAAAAAGTAAACAGCTTCCGGGCCCTCTTTTCGCAACAACAACAGCTGATCCGCCATTTCCCCGGATGCACGCACCTGGAACTATGGGAACATCCCGCTTCCGGAAATACCTGGTTTACCTYCAGCCAATGGGAATCTGAAGCCGCGCTAGAGAAGTATCGTGCGTCAGACCTCTTCCGCGAAACCTGGGCCGCTACCAAAGTCCTGTTCAACGCAAAACCTGCCGCCTGGACTGTACAAACCGCCGTTAGCCTCTAACTTATTGAAGTTTAATGCTTTTTTAATCTCCCCGCTAACACAAAACGGGAGCCTAAAAGCTAATACCTAAAGGCTAACAGCTAAAAAGATATTTACAAAAAGTTAAAACTGTTCGTCAGATTAGCATAATTTGCTGTTTTTTATATTTTTGTCGGACCTTAAAACAACCTTATGAATTTTAAAAGGACCAACAACATGGTCGGCTGGGTCATCTGCATCATTGCCTGCTTTGTTTACATTAAAACGATGGAAGCTACAGGCAGCTTGTGGGACTGCGGCGAGTTTATTTCAAGTGCCTACAAAGTACAGGTTCCACATCCGCCCGGAGCACCGTTGTTCGTGTTGCTTGGAAGATTGTTTAGTATGTTCCTGAAACCTTCTCAGGCTGCATTGGGCGTTAATACCATGACTGCCCTGGCCAGTGGTTTCACTATTTTGTTCCTGTTCTGGACCATCACCCACTTCGCACGCCGACTGATGGTGAAAGCCGGTGAAGAAATTTCACAGGAAAAAATGATTGCCATCATGGGTGCTGGTGCCGTAGGTGCACTGGCTTATACCTTTTCCGATTCATTCTGGTTTTCCGCCGTTGAAGGTGAAGTATATGGCATGTCCTCTTTCTTTACCGCCATCGTTTTCTGGGCGATCCTGAAATGGGAACATGAAGCCGATGAACCTTATGCAGACCGCTGGATCGTATTGATCGGCTACCTGCTGGGACTCTCTATCGGTGTCCATCTCCTTAACCTCCTCACCATCCCCGCCATGGTAATGGTGTACTACTTCAGACGCTTCAAAGTAACCGGATGGGGTACTTTCTGGGCGTTTGTAGCTGGTTGTGGTATCACTGGTCTGGTACAGAAATACCTGATCCAGGATACTGTTAAGGCCTCCGGATACATGGACGTATTCTTCGTAAACACCCTCGGAATGGGATATTTCTCCGGATTTATCTTCTATTTCCTGTTGATTATAGCAATACTGGCGATTGGTTACAGAAAACCGAAATTCGGCCTGTACGCGCCTTTCATCGTAATCGCCACCGTTATCCTGGTACCTGCATTTAATGATGCCAGCGGCGGGGTTATCTTCTTCAAATTTGTACTGGCAGCGTTCTTTGTGGCTATCCCTTACCTCATGAAAGTGGTGGGTATAAAAACAGATTTCGCCAAAGCCACCCATTTCAGCCGCCTCACGATCACTTTCGTGCTGTTCATGCTGCTGGGCTACTCTACTTATATTACTACCATGGTACGTTCTACTGCCAATCCTTCAGTAGATATGTATAATGTAGACAACCCCATTTCCCTGGTAGGTTACCTGGGTCGTGAACAATACGGTGATTTCCCGCTGATCTATGGTCAGGTATTTACGGCTCGTCCGGTTGAATACAAAGAAGGTGGCAACATCTACGCACGTGGTCCTAAGAATTATGTGGTAGCTGGTAAAAAAATGGATCCGGTATATGCACCCGAAGACATGATGCTGTTCCCACGTGTATGGGATGCCAGCAATGATCAGGGTCATGCTGACTTCTATAAATCCTGGCTGGGATTACAACAGGGCGAAAAACCAGGCTTGGTGGATAACGTGAAGTTCTTCCTCCAATACCAGGTAAACTTTATGTACTTCCGCTACTTCATGTGGAACTTTGCCGGTAAACAAAATGATACACAAGGCTACGGTAACGTACGCGATGGTAACTGGATTTCCGGTATTCCTTTTATAGATAACCTGATTTATGGCGACCAGGGCATGTTGCCGGACAGTCTGAAAGATAACAAGGCACACAACACCCTGTTCTTCCTGCCGTTCATTCTCGGTCTGCTGGGCTTCTTCTATCAATATAATAACCACAGGAAAGATACCCTCATTGTATCCCTGCTGTTCTTCTTTACGGGTTTTGCGATCATTATTTACCTGAACCAACCCGGTAACCAGCCGCGTGAACGTGACTACGCTTTTGTAGGCTCTTTCTACGCATATGCGATCTGGATTGGCTTAGGAGTATTGTCGGCCTACAGTTTCCTGAGAAAGAAAATTAAAGGCGCCGCTAGTCCTGTTCTGGCTACCGCCATCTGTTTACTGGCAGTACCGGTACTCATGGCATTCCAGGAATGGGATGACCACGATCGTTCTACCAAGTACGTGGCAAGAGACGTGGCGAAAGACTACCTGGAATCCTGCCAGAAAAATGCGATCCTGTTTACCGTAGGTGATAACGATACTTATCCGCTCTGGTACGCACAGGAAGTAGAAGGCATCCGTCCGGATATCCGCGTGATCAACCTGAGTCTCCTCGGCGTTGACTGGTACATTGATCAGATGCGCAGAGCCGTAAATGAAAGTCCGGCTATTCCAATGACCTGGTCTGCTGATAAATACCAGGGCGAAAACCGCAACTACATCCGCTTCTTCGATCCGGGTAATATTCCTGCCAACAAGTCCTTTAACCTGATCGAGATCATGAACTTCATGGGAAGCGATGATCCTAACAGTAAAGTGACTACACAGGATGGTGGTGCAGAAAACTTCCTGCCTACCCGTCAGTTGTATATTCCGGTAGACAAACAGGCTATTCTCGCAAATGGTGTGGTGGCAGCGAAAGACAGTGCGAAGATTTTACCTTCCATGCCTTTCAAAATCACTAAAAACTACCTGCTGAAAAATGACCTCGCCGTATATGACATCATTTCTGCCAACAACTGGAAAAGACCTATCTACTTTACCAGCCCTACAGATCTTGGCCTGAATGAATATATGCAAACAGATGGTCTGACTTATCACCTCGTGCCATTGGCTAAGCAAACAGCTGCTGATCCGCTAGGCATGGATATCAATGCGAACGTAGGCGTGATGTATGATAACCTGATGCACAAATTTGAGTTCGGTGGCGCACAAACCCGCGGTACCTACTTCGATGAGCCCAACAGGAAAATGATCATGTACCTCCGTCAGGCATTTACTAAATTGTCTGTAGCCATGACACAGAATGGTATGTCGAAAGACAGCGCCCTGAATGTGCTTCATTATATGGATAAAGGTATACTGGAAACTAACTTCCCGTATGCAATGACTACTCCGGGCAACATGCACAACTATACCTCCATCCAAACCATCTACGCTTATTACATAGCGGGTGATGCGAAGAGGGCAGATGAACTGGCAGACAAAGTGATCAGAGATTGCGAGCAACAGCTGCGCTACTATGCACAACTGCCTGCCAGCAAAATGACCAACGACTTACAACGCGATGGCCAGAATGCACAACAGTTCATTACCTGGTTACACCAGATGAAATCTGACTATGGTGTAAACGGCACTAAAAGAAATAAAGAAGGCGTAATACAAATGAATACAGAAGATTCTAACGCTGTACCAGCTGCAGAAGATACTTCGAAGTAATCATCTGCCGAAAAAAGGAAAGCCCATACCAGTAACGGTATGGGCTTTCCTTTTTTATATACTACCTGTTATAGTTTCCCTTCGGGAGAAGTCCTGCTGACTACCATCTCCCCTGTTTTTAATTTCCCTTCGGGAGAAGTTAACCTTCGCCGGGCGCGTTCAACAATACGCTAACAACAATACCAATCATCTACATCAGTCTAATCCTGCCAAAGGCAAACCCCTCCTCTTCCGGCAACAATAAAAAATCCGGAGATCCCGGTGAATCATCACCGTTATCTCCGGACCACATCATCCCGGGGATGAAAAGTTAATTACAGGTTAGACACCATTGTTCTCCAGAAAGCAGCACTGGCTTTCACTTCTGGCACATTGTTATCCCAGTTATACTCATATTCAGCAGAAAACAATCCTTTGAACTTCTGATTCTTCAGTGTTTCCAGTACTTTAGGCATCTGGCTAACACCGTTACCCCAGATAACATCATGTGAGTCTGCAGATTTATCGTTCAGATCTTTAAAGTGCAGGCTTACAATATGACCTTCCAGTTTTTTAATACATTCTACCGGATCCAGACCTGAGCGCACCCAGTGGCCAATATCCGCGCAGGCGCCCATTAATTTGCTTCTGCCTTTGATAGCTGCCAGCACAATTTCAGGATTCCAGTAATGACTTGGTTTAGGATGATCGTGGATCGCCAGTTTAATATTGTACTGGTCACACAGGGAAGAAATCAGATCCAGGTCTTCTTCCTTAGGTTCGGAAGTGATGCTCTGAATACCCATTCTGTTGGCGAAATCAAACAACATGCGCCATTCTGCTGCAGATCCTGGTACTACTACACCAAATGCCATCAGCACTTTGTGTTTCTTTTTAAATAAAGATTTCACCTTTTCCTGCTGTTCCGGTGACATGTGGTAATCAAATTTACCTTCAATACCACCACCAATCACCTGGCCTGGAAAAGCTTCCACATACTGGATGCCGCAGCTATCCATTTTATCCAGCGCTTCTGCTAACGTAAAATGATTGAATGTCCATGCCTGCGCTCCCAGCTTCCAGCCCAATGCATCTGCCCTGGCTTGCCCAGCCGCAGATTTTGCAAATAATGCAACTGCTAATCCGCCTGCCAGCATCAATGCATTTCTCAGTTTTTTCATATGAATATTTTTTTGATGATTGAAAGTAGTTGCTTTCAGGATAAAATGCAAGTTTTCACGCAAGAAATTGCAGCGGAGGAGGTCGCCTTCGGCGCTTGTCTTTAGCAGGATCAGTATAATCCTGTTAAAGACAAGCGCCGAAGGCGCTCCCATCAAGCTCTCCGCAACAGGGTGTACTTTCTAACCGAAAAGTGGTAAATTTAATTCAGAAGACGTGCTATGAGAGGAATACAATTTACCAGGTTCAACCCGGACGAAAATAAAAAACCACCTTTCCAGAAACTACTGGACCTTTTTACCCAACTCCTCACCTACACCAGTGGAGATGTTTCAGAAGCGCTACAGTGGCTCACTGAGCTGGATAAGGAATATAATCTTACTAACCAGGATTATGGGATCGGCGACTTTATACAGGAGCTGAAAGACAAAGGATATCTTCGCGAAAACGAGGAAAGCGGTACCGTGGAACTTACTTCCAAAGCGGAACAAACCATCCGTAAAAACGCATTGGAAGAAATCTTCGGCAAACTGAAGAAGTCGGCCACCGGCAATCATAATGTCCGCAAATCCGGTATGGGCGATGAGCTCAATGCCGAAACACGCCCATTCGAATTCGGCGATGGCGTGGACCAGTTGGACATTACCGCCTCCATCCGCAACGCCCAGATCAATCACGGCATAGACAGTTTCTCCATCAGCCAGGACGACCTGGAGGTGAAAGAAACGGATTTCAAAACACAAACGTCTACCGCCCTGATGATCGATATCTCCCACTCCATGATCCTTTATGGAGAAGACAGGATCACACCCGCCAAAAAGGTGGCCATGGCCCTGGCAGAACTGATCACCACCCGGTATCCCAAAGATACCCTCGACATCATCGTATTCGGAAATGATGCGTGGCAGATCGAAATCAAGGATCTCCCCTATCTGCAGGTAGGGCCTTTCCATACCAATACCGTTGCTGGCCTGGAACTGGCTATGGACCTGCTCCGCCGCCGGCGAAACCCTAACAAACAAATATTTATGATCACCGACGGCAAACCCACCTGCCTGAAAATAGGATCTCAATATTATAAAAACAGCTTCGGCCTCGACAGGAAAATACTGAACCGTACCCTCAACCTGGCCGCACAATGCAAAAAATTGAAAATACCCATTACTACCTTCATGGTAGCCACCGATCCATGGCTGCAAAAGTTCGTTCAGGAATTTACCGAAACCAACAACGGTAAAGCCTTCTTTTCCGGCACAGACAAACTGGGACAATTTCTCTTCCGCGATTTTGAAAGCGGTAAAAGAAAATTCTATTAAGAGATCCGTAACATCTCATTCACAAACCGTAATCCGTAATTTGTAATTCGTAATTATAGAAGATGAATACAAGCATAAAAACATTAGGCGAACTTAAAAAAAGTGGCTATAAATCAGTATCAGTAAAAGAAGAGATCAGACGTAACCTGATTAAAAAATTAAAAGATAAAGAAAGTACCTTCCCAGGTATCATCGGTTATGAAGACACCGTAATACCCGATACAGAAAGAGCCCTGCTCTCCAGGCATAACATCCTTTTCCTTGGCTTACGCGGACAGGCAAAAACACGTATGGCCAGGCAAATGACCGACCTCCTTGATGAATATATTCCCATCATCGAAGGCTCCGAAGTAAATGACGATCCCTTTAATCCGCTGTCACGCTACGCGCGCGACCTCATAGCAGAAAAAGGCGATCAAACACCAATCACATGGCTGCACAGCAGCGCACGATACGGCGAAAAGCTGGCTACACCCGATGTTTCTGTAGCTGACCTCGTGGGTGATATTGACCCTATCAAGGCCGCTAACCTTAAACTCAGCTACGCCGATGAAAGAGTGATCCACTTCGGTATCATTCCCCGCTCTAACCGCGGCATCTTCGTGATCAACGAATTACCCGATCTGCAGGCACGTATACAGGTATCCCTGTTTAATATCCTTCAGGAAGGCGATATACAGATCAGAGGCTTCAAAGTAAGGATGCCACTGGATATCCTGTTTATCTTCACCGCTAACCCGGAAGACTATACGAACCGTGGCTCTATCGTTACACCGCTGAAAGACAGGATCGAAAGCCAGATCATCACCCACTACCCGAAAACAATCGAAAACGCCCTGCTCATCACCGAACAGGAAGCCGATATACACGCGGATCAGCTCACAAAAGTGCAGATCGCCGACATGGTAAAGCGCCTCATTGAACAGGTGTCTTTCGAAGCACGCACCAGTGAATATGTAGATAAAAAAAGTGGGGTGTCTGCCCGTCTCACCATCGCTGCCTACGAAAACGCTGTCAGCGCCGGAGAACGCCGTGCCATCATCAACAAGGAAAAAGAAACACAGGTGCGGATAGCCGATTTGCAGGCCATCATTCCTGCTATTACCGGCAAAATAGAACTGGTTTACGAAGGCGAACAGGAAGGTCCCCTGCAGGTAGCGCATAACCTGCTCGACAAAGCCATTCGTACCCTCTTCGCCCTTTATTTCCCTAACCCCGATTCTTTCAAGAAAAAGAAGCAGGGTGCTCCCGCTGAAAACCCCTACCGCAGCGTTATTCAGTGGTTCGACAAAGGCAATGCCGTACAATTACTACAGGATGTCAGCGATAAACAATACGAGGCTACCCTCAGCAAAGTAGAAGGCCTTAAGGAACTGATTAAAGCCAGATTCCCTAAAGCCAATAACAAAGAAGCCCTGCTCCTCATGGAATTTGTACTTCATGGCTTATCATCCTATTCACTCATCAGCAAAAAAGTAGTGGAAAATGAAACCCGCTTCAGTGACCTGCTGGGCACCATGATGAACTTCAGCCTGGGTGGCGATAGCGAAGAACCGGAAGAAGAATAAAGACGCGGAGATTGTCTTACTCAGAATGATGCTGATTTTGATGATTTCCCGGATGTTATTATACAGGATTAAAAAAGCTGAGCGAAGATGAATGCGGATATCCACATTCATCTTCGCTCAGCTTTTTTAACAAAATCAGCATCATCCTGAGTAAGACAAAAACTCGCTGAAATCATTGCTAATTTTCCCTATTTTGTATATTTAAGTGTCAATTCCACAATTCCACAAAACCGTTTTATTACATGAACAATTCCCGTAGAAACTTCATCAAATCTGCTTCTACGCTGATGGCTGGAGCCGGATTGGTATCCGCCCTGCCAGCCTCTCTGCAGGCATTGCCGCTGAGATCCGTGGCTGCCAGCGACCGCCTGAACATCGCTGCCATTGGTATTAATGGAATGGGCTGGGCCGATTTAACAGCCATGCTGAAAAACCCGGCAGCACAATGCGTAGCCCTCTGCGATGTCGACAATAATGTACTCGACAAACGCGTAGCTGAGCTTGCCCAGAAAGGCATCAAAGTAAAAGCTTACAGCGACTATCGCAAGCTGCTGGAAGATAAAAACATCGATGCCGTGATCATTGGCACCCCCGATCATTGGCATTGCCTGCAAATGACAGATGCCTGTTCTGCCGGCAAAGACGTATACGTGGAAAAGCCCATGGGCAACTCCATCATTGAATGTCGTGCTATGGTAGCCGCACAGCAACAACACAGTCGCGCCGTACAGGTAGGACAATGGCAGCGCAGCCAGAAGCATTTCAGAGATGCCATCGAATTTGTACATTCCGGTAAACTGGGCAAAGTACGCCTCGTAAAGGCCTGGGCTTATATGGGCTGGATGAAATCCATTCCTGTAAAACCAGACGGCACCCCGCCACCGGGAGTAGACTACCAATCATGGCTGGGGCCCGCTACCACCAGACCATTCAACGAAAACCGCTTCCATTTTAACTTTCGCTGGTACTGGGACTATGCCGGTGGACTGATGACAGACTGGGGTGTACATCTGCTGGATTATGCCCTGCTGGGAATGAAATCAGGTGCACCTAAATCTGTTATGGCTGCAGGTGGTAAGTTCGCTTATCCCGATGATGCAGCAGAAACACCGGATACCCTCACTACCGTATATGAATTTGAAGACTATAATATTCAGTGGGAACAGGCAACCGGTATCGATGGCGGTCCGTATGGCCGTGATCACGGTATTGCATTTATCGGCAACAATGGTACCCTGGTGCTGGACCGTGGCGGCTGGGACGTGATTCCTGAAAAAGGTAAAATGGAAGCCGTACCCAGACAAAAATCAGTGGACAACGGCCTCGATCTGCATACCACCAATTTTGTGGAAGTAGTGAAATCACGTAAGCTGGATGATCTACATGCCCCGGTACAGGTAGGCGCCCTGGTGGCCACTACTGCGCAAATGGGTAACATCGCATATCGCACCGGCCAGAAAGTTTACTGGGACGACGCCAAAGGCAAATTTACCAATCGTGCTGCCAACAAACTGTTAGCAGCGCAATACCATAACGGCTATAAGCTTCCTAACCTGACCGTATAAACGAAAACGACAACGACATTTTCATCTACCTAAAAAAATAAAAAGACACATGCGTACGTTATTTCTTTCTGCCTGCACGCTGCTATCCCTTGCCGCAACGGCGCAAAACAATGAGCAGATGAAACCTGAAGCCACAGAGGTTTGGGAGCCGGTTCCCAAAGTAATTAATGCCGGAACAGAAACATTAACTGCTCCCTCCGATGCCATCATCCTGTTCGATGGTAAAAACCTGGATAACTGGGAAGCAGAAAAAGGAGGTCCCGCTAAGTGGGAAGTGAAAAATGATGTGATGACGGTAGTAAAAGGTGGTGGAGTTATTAAAACCAAACAACAGTTCGAAGATTTTCAACTGCATATCGAATGGCGCACACCTGCTGAAGTAAAAGGAGAAAGCCAGGGACGCGGCAACAGCGGTATTTTTATGCAGGAGTACTATGAACTGCAGGTATTGGATAATTACAATAACCGCACCTACTCCAATGGCCAAGCCGGCAGCTTCTATAAACAAAAAATTCCGCTGGTAAATGCCTGCAAAAAACCAGGCGAATGGCAAACATATGATGTGATCTGGACTGCTCCCCGCTTTAACGATGACGGGTCTCTGAAATCGCCTGCACGTGCTACTGTACTACAAAATGGTGTGCTGGTACAAAATAATGTGGAGTTGGAAGGGCAAACACAGTACATAGGCAAGCCTTTTTACGTAAAGCATGGCCCTAAGTCTATCGCCTTACAGGATCATGGCAACCCGGTAAGCTATAGAAATATCTGGATCAGGCAGCTGTAAAGCCCTTAGCTTTTAGCTTTTAGCTTTTAGGAAATGCAGCGGATGATTAACATAACATGGTCTTCGCTGCATTTCCTAAAAGCTAAAAGCTAATGGCTAACAGCTAAACCGTCGCTTCTTCTATATTCAGCGATAAATACACCGCATCACTGATAGGATTATCATAATACGCCGCTATCGGCTGAAATCCTAATGAAGTATATAAATCAATAGCTGGTCGCATATGCGCCAGGGTATCCAGCAAAATACGTTTATAACCCAGCCGCTTACTCTCTTCGATAGCTGCGCTGGCAAGGGCCTTCCCTACACCATGTCCCTTAAATACATCCTTTACAAAAAGGCGTTTCATTTCTGCAGTACTGTTGTCGAATGACCGAACCGCCACACAGCCGGCCAACTTTCCATCTACCTGCGCCAGAAACAATGCTCCGGCAGGAGGTACATACACACCCGGCAAGTGTGCCAGCTCTTCTTCAAATTGCTGAAAACTAAGGTCAACATTTAACCAATTGGCATATTCGCGGAAAAGCAGCTTCACCTGGTCCAGGTGCTTGGAATCTTCGGCGGTTACTTTAATAATCTCTGTCATAACCACTTCTTTTAATTGTATATAAAACGCAAAAAGCCTTCTGCATGCAGAAGGCTTTTTGCTTGGATAAATTTAGACAACACTTCTTTTTAGTAGAAATGCTGCCGGATATCTTCATTATCAAATTACATACGCTGTGTAATATAGCTCTGGTATATCATTGATAAATTTCATGCCTCCTGCTTAYTCGTCCTGCCTGATGCGGGGGGATGCAATATAACCTTTTACATTGACATTATCACCGCTATTTTAATAAATATTTTTAACGACTGAAACCTGCCAGCAGTAAGCTTCTACGCATTTGTCTGGCAGCAGATCCGGAGATCCTGAACATTTACAGTACCTGGATTGCTATTTTCAGCCGGAAGGCGATAAAGCCTCAGATATGATAGGAAAGTAACTTGGTAAAACTATGGTAAAACGTTTGGCCGATAAAACATTACTTACGCATGTTACCGCTTTTAATCCAAACGACTGAAATCTGCTACAGGATGGGTATAAAAAGATAAAAGCCGCGATATACGCGGCTTTTATCTTTTCAGAGGTTTCGAGCGGATTCGAACCGCTGTACGAGGTTTTGCAGACCTCTGCCTAGCCACTCGGCCACGAAACCATCTATTTCAAAACGTCCGCCTTAACTCCCCCACTGGCGTACATCTCATTCGTTTTGTGGGATTGCAAAAGTAGTAAATTTCTGATTACCACCAAATATTATTTAAAAAATATCTGAAAAAATATTTTGATAATAAGGCAGAACAAAGGAATATTGAGTCTGGAAAACAGGAAAAGTTGATTCGTGAAAAATAAAAATTAGTACAATGGATAATCGTATTGCAGAATCAGAACTGATCATCAACAGCCGCGGAGCGGTGTATCACCTGGACGTAAGACCGGATGAACTGGCTCACACTATCATCACCGTAGGTGACCCCGACCGTGTAAGTGCAGTAAGTCAACACTTCGATAAAATAGAAGGTAAATTTCAACACCGGGAGTTCGTTACTCATACCGGTTATATCGGTAATAAACGCCTGTCTGTAGTTTCTACCGGCATCGGTACCGACAATATCGATATTGTGCTCAATGAGCTCGATGCACTGGTAAATATTGATTTCAACACCCGTCTCGTTAAATCCGAACTCACTTCATTACAGATTATACGCCTGGGTACTTCCGGTGCTTTACAGGAAGCTATTCCTGTAGATAGCTTCGTGGTATCTTCTCATGGCCTGGGCCTCGACAACCTGATGCCCTACTATGCTTTTGAAAATACCACCGCCGAAAAACAACTGCTGGAAGCCTTCCGTGGACAGGTATTCCTGCAACCCGGCGGCGCCAACCCATGCCTCTTTGAAGCATCCGGAAAATTGCATGACCATTTCAGAGATGGTTTTCATACAGGCATCACCGTTACCTGCCCCGGTTTTTATGCACCACAGGGCCGGGTACTGCGCGGCACCTTATCTAATCCCAACCTGATCGACAATCTGACCGGCTTCTCCTACGAATCACACCGCATTACCAACTTTGAAATGGAAACATCCGGCATCTATGGTATGGGCCGTGTACTGGGTCACGAATGCCTCTCTATCAGCGCCATCGTGGCCAACCGCATCCGCAGGGAATTCAGTAAAGATGGCGGCGCAGCAGTAGCAGCACTCATTGAAAAAGGACTGAGCATTATCGCAGGTATATAGCGGACAAGATCCCGCTGCGGCATTGCTTATTTTTTTATCTTTGTCATCATGAACAATATCCACTTTTATAAATATCAAGGTACCGGAAATGATTTTGTGATCATGGATAACCGGGACGGAAAATACGACTGGCTTACAGACGAACAGGTGAATGAATTGTGCGATCGCCGCTTTGGCATCGGTGCAGACGGATTAATGTTGCTGAATAAAAGCGAAGACTACGACTTCGCCATGAAATACTACAATGCGGATGGCCGCGAAGGTACGATGTGCGGCAATGGCGGCAGATGCCTCGTTGCCTTTGCGCATAAAATGGGCGTAGGCGACGGTAACCTGTACTTTATTGCAGTAGATGGTGAACATGAAGCCACCATGGATGGTGATAGCTGGGTAAACCTGAAAATGTCGGATGTACATGATGTGGAACATGGCCCCCTCTACTATTACCTGAATACCGGCTCCCCGCATTTTGTAAAATTTGTGGAAGATGTACAGGCAGTAGATGTTTTCAACGAAGGCCGTGGCATCCGCTACAACGAACGCTTTGCCGAAGAAGGTACCAATGTCAACTTCGTGCAACCATTCGAAAGTGGCATCTTTGTCCGCACCTACGAAAGAGGCGTGGAAGATGAAACCTATTCCTGCGGTACCGGCGTAACTGCAGCCGCACTCACTTTTGCCGGCAAAGAAGAAAAAGAATACACAGTTCCCGTACAAACTTTAGGCGGACAACTGGAAGTACGTTTCTCTAAAACCGGAGAACGCACCTTCAGCGAAATCTGGCTCTGTGGCCCCGCTACACTGGTATTTGAAGGCGATATTACCGTAAAATAATCAGACCCGCTTTAGATCGTTTTTGCCGGAGCTTCCGGCAAAAACGGCTACTATCCGGCATCCTATCCAATCATAGCAGCAGTATAAACAGAATTGCATGAATTATCATTTAATGGTCGACGACAAGTTCATCAACGGCTTTATTCAGGATGCAGAAAAAGTAGCGCCGGGGAAAAATGCATATATCATTGATAACTGGAAAAATAAAGCGCAATTTGTAAACTCCGGCCTGGTAACCTTTGCTCCCTTTTATACCCCTGCTTTTACGGCTATTTTAAAAAAGGTGACGGATAAAGACAAAGTATTTGTACACTGGGCATCCGATCTGGCCGTAAACGCCGTACTGAAACTCCCCCCCAACGTTACAACGGGCATGTTCTTCTGGGGCGGCGATGTGGTGGAAATTCCTGCCTCTCGCTTCAAAAAAACGATATACGGGCCTTTAAGTCTGGAATACTTTGAAAAAAATGAGGAACGACCTCCGCTGAAGTTCAATCCCTTGCGCCCTAAAAGGGTGCTAACGTCTTTCGCCCAACGTTTTTTCAACTACAAAGGACCAGAACGTGAAGTAGCCCGCACCCGGGAACTCTTTTTTAAAAGATTAAATCTCTTTCTCAACTGGAGCCATATTGACTATGAATGGGTATTAAATCATTATACCACTCCGGCAGCATATAAATACTTCTATTACGGTGTTGATCCAAAGCCTGGTGCAGCTGATCAGGCATTAATGAATGCGCCTAAAGATAATAGCATTACCACCATCCTGTTGGGCAATTCAGACACCATCACCAATAACCACCTCGAGGCGTTACAAGCCTTATCTGCCTATAAGGACATGCCCATTAAGCTGGTCATCCCCCTCAACTATGGCAACCATAAATATGGCGACCTCGTGGAAAGGGAAGCTATCCGCATCTTCGGAGCCGATAAAGTGATAGCCTTACGCAGCTTCCTCCAGCGTGCCGATTACTATAAACTACTGGCACAGGTAGATGTAGCAGTGATGTTCCATTATCGTACCCAGGCGGCTGGAAATATGCGGGCATTGCTGTACCGAGGCAAAAAGATTTTCATTCATAGTAATAGTACAACGTACCAGTTCCTAAAAACAAATGATATCGCTTTTTTTGACGCCAAAGAAATCGGTCAGGTAGATTTCAAACAGTTTATTGCGCCGTTGGATCAGGCCGCAATTGATAAAAACATTGCGATTGTGGATAGGCTATTTAATGAAGAGGAGAAGTTGGAGTCGCTGAAGCAGGTGCTCAATTAAGCAAGCCTCCTGTAAAAATAAAACAGCCGCCGCAGATCATTTCTACGGCGGCTGTTTTATTTTATCACCTTCATTATTGCTTGCCTCTCAACTTATCAATCGTTGAATAAACAGTACTGTTAATATCATCAGACACCCGAAGCACCAATATCAGCGAAACAAATATCACGGCAAACAACGCTCCCCTGATCGCGATATCAATAAACGGATGTATTATAAACGGGATCCACATGGTACCAAAATAAGCTATCAGCGCCACGCCTATTGCTTTCAAAGTATTCGCAGTAAAAGGTTGTAAGCCAAATTTCATCCAGATAAACACATACCTGATAAGATTAAACACCAATATGGAAATCAACTCGGCATAACCGGAACCCGTCATCCCAAAATCACGAATCAGGAAATAATTTAACGGGAAAGACAACGCCAGCAAAACTATCGAGCTATACAAATCATAACGCCAGAAACGGGATGTAGCCAACACCTGGCTATTCAGCCCCGTTCCCATATCAATTACCCTGGCCATGCCCAGGCATAACACCACATATTTACCCTGACTGTACGCCTCCGGTAACAACTTGAAAAAACTATCGATGTTGAGCCAGATAATGAAAAAAATAAACAATCCATAAATTAACTGCAGCAGGGAAGACTTGGTATACACTTCGTCGATCTTCCTCATATCCCGCTCTTTCCAGGCCTGCGCCAATACCGGCAGGCCAATGGCGGAAATGCTACGTTGCGGAATCAGTATCAGCATCGACACATAATTGACAATGGTGAGGTAGGCCACATCTCCCAACCCCTTGGTACTGGCCAGAATCAGCGACGCTATATTCTTCGCCAGCAACGAAAATAAGATCGCTCCCAGCAACGAAAACGAATAGGTAACCATCCGCCCTGATAATCTACGCGTAACCTTACTCACCTTAAAGGTGAAGTGCAGAAAATGATGCCGGTGCAGGTATACCAGTAATGCCAGCAGTAATACACCATATAAAAGGGAAAATAACCACAGAAAAGCATCAATGCCAATCCATTTAAAATAATAAGCTACAATCAATACAGTGGTAAGTAAACGCATTGCCAGCTCCTTCAGGAAGTTAGGAAATACTGACAGGTGCCTGGAACCGCTATAGCTCTCAAAAATGGCAAACACCGCAAATAAAAAAACGTTGGGATATAACAGGTAGAAATAAGTGATAAACAACGGCGACTTCTCTATATAAGCGTTGATGATCATGTCTTTAAAAAAAACAGTACCCGCCACAAATAATGTAAACCCTATCAGGGTCGCCAGCAGCGCCCAGGTTAACATATCATTATCTTTATCCTTCAGGTGACTGGAATAATAAGGAAAAAAACGGCTGATAGTAGGCACAGAACTCAGGGTACAGACAGGTACCAGGATCATGGCAATTTCAGGTAACAGGCGGGTCAGCGCAAACTGTTCCTCACTGAATAAATGGGGAAATAAGAAAACAATATTAATACCGCCCACCGCAAACCCAATGTAAATCAGCAATGTCGAATTTATACTCTGTTGTTTTATGACTCCCATTTATATATAAATAAAATTAACTATTCCCTAATCTGCAATATTACACCAAATGGGAACATGATTCAACATTTTAAGTACCTTTGCGCCCGATGATCCAGTATTTCACAAATATAGATTCCAAAACTGTAGAAATAAAACAGCCGGAAAACGGTGTATGGGTAAATATTACCCCTCCCCTTAAACAGGCCGAATTTGAACAGTTATCGGAGGAGTTGGATATTCCCCTCGACTTCCTCACGGATTCCCTGGATATTGACGAAAAATCAAGGTTTGAGCTGGAAGACAATGTAAAGCTCATTGTACTGAAAACCCCCACCGAAAACAATTCGATCAACGAAAGTGAAGCCTTCTATATCACCATTCCGATTGTGATTATCCTGACCCATCACCAGATCATCACAGTCAATTCTTTCGATAATACCGCTATCAAAAAATTCCTGAACACCTTTCATAACCGCTCTCCGGAGAAAAGGAATATGATGGTACTGAAAATATTTGAAAAGGTAGTTATCAACTTCCTGGATTATCTGAAAGAAATTAACCAGCGCAGAAACATGCTGGAAGCTAAACTCTACGATTCCAACCGGAACGAAGAGCTGCTGGGTATTATGCGTATCCAGAAAAGCCTCGTATACTTCGTTACTGCCCTCCGCAGTAATGAACTCCTGCTCATGAAACTGGAACGTACCAATTTCCTCGGCCTCAACGAAGATGAAAAGGAATTCCTGCAGGATCTGATTGTAGATACTTCACAGGCACTGGAAATGGCCAACGTATATACCAACATTCTGAGTAGTACCATGGATGCCTTTGCCAGCATCATTTCCAATAACCTGAATGTGGTGATGAAGCGTTTGACCTCCATTACCATTATCCTTACATTTCCCATGCTGGTGGCCAGTATCTATGGCATGAACGTAGATATTCCCTATCAGCATACCATGCACGCTTTTTATATACCGGTCATTCTTTCTATCGCTATTTCCGTAGTGATCAGCTGGTATTTTATGAAGAAAAAATGGTTCTAACCCTCATCTATACTTGAATATGCAAACAGGATTTAACGTAAGAGTATAYGGCATCATGATCAACGATCAGCAACAGGTGCTGGTGAGTGATGAGTATATCCGTGGCGGTTACTATACCAAATTCCCCGGCGGCGGATTGGAATTTGGAGAAGGTACTCTCGAATGTATTGTAAGAGAGTGGCAGGAAGAACTGGGACAGGATGTAAAAGTAGTAGARCACATCTATACAACAGACTTCTTCCAGATTTCTGCTTTTGATAATGAAACACAGATCATCTCTATCTATTACCTGGTAACGCCCACCTCACCTTTTACCGCAAATGTAAGTACCGTTCCATTCGATTTTACCATACCGGAAGGTGTCGAAGAAGTAGAGCGCGCCCGCTGGATAGACTGGAATGAGTTTTCTGCAGCAGCCGTTACTTTACCTATTGATAAAGTAGTAGCGGATATTGTTAAAGAAAGATATTGATTAGAGCGAAAAGCTTTCAGCTTTTCGCTCTAATCATTCGTCATCGGATCCTCATAAGGATGTTCTTTCCCCATGGCGGCTGCCTTCATTTTCTTCGCTACATCATGTCCCAGGTACCGTTCTATCTGATGTTCCAGTAAATAGATCAACGGTGTAAGTGCCACGGCCAATACAAATTTATAGCTGTAGTTCACCATACAAATAGCCAGTACCCGCTGCCAGCTCCAGTTATTACCCAGCTTAAACGCAATGAATAACACAATGAAACTGTCTACCAGCTGTGATACAATCGTAGATCCGGTAGCTCTCAGCCATACATGCTTGTCTCCCGTACGTTTTTTAATGCGGTGAAATACCGTTACATCCACAATCTGGCTCACCAGGAAAGCCGTTAAGCTACCCAGAATGATCCACATACCTTGTCCGAAAATACTGGTGAATGCCGTTTGCATATTCGGAACACCATCAGCAGCCTTACTCCCCAGCCACCAACTGTCTGCCGGCACACTCATGGCCACCAGGAACATAATGAAAGCATAGGAAATCAACGCTACTGCGATATAAGAAATACGTCGCACCGCTTTAGGCCCAAAATATTCATTCACAATATCTGTCATCACAAATTCTAACGGCCATAATAATACCCCTGCGGTTAAGGTGTAGGACAACCCACTTTCTCCAAACAAAGAGAACTTATGTGGCGTTAATCCAAATAATTGCTCCAGCGAAAACAGTTTACCGCCAATACATTCCGCGATGAGCGCGTTGGCCACAAAAAAACTGGTAAATATGACGAACAGTTTAGTGGGCTTGTCGTTTAACAGATTCCTGATCATTTAATAATTAACTATAAGTTGAAATATAAAAATGGCAATGTTGAGCAAATATAACCAGGGAGGCAATGTCTTCCATTGTATTTTTTTTAACAACAACAGCAAGCCTGTCAGCACACATACCAGCCCATTCAACGGGAAAGCTATCCCCACACCCAATACCAGCACGTGATTCACGATCGAATCTAACGCATGATCATATAAGGTAATACGCAGAATTTCACTGATCAGAAAGCACAGATTGCATATAAATGTAAATTTTAAGAGGAACCGGATCCAGCGCATATTGAAATTTCGGATAAATTACAGTTATTTTTGTTTCTTTAAAACTAAATCCAAAATATCCGATGAAGCAAAACTGGCTAAAAGCCATTCTTCCACACCTTGCAGCAATAGGTATCTTCCTCCTGCTGGCATTTGTGTATTGTTCTCCCGTCCTGGAAGGCAAAGTTGTAAACCAGGCCGACATGAAGAATGTGGAGGGAATGGCGAAAGAGGCAAAGGACTACTATGAAGCAACCGGTGAGCGCCCTTTATGGACCAACAGCATGTTCTCTGGTATGCCTTCCTATGTGATTTACACCGGTCCGGGTACCAACAAAATAGGAGCCATGAACTGGGTGATCACGTTGAAGACACCCTTCCCTGTTAATATGTTGTTCCTGGCCATGATGAGCATGTATCTGCTCTTATGCATACTGGACTTTAAATACTGGATCCGCGTCATGGGCGCCATTGCCTTTGCATTTTGCTCCTACAATGTCATCATCATAGACGTAGGTCACATCACCAAAATGTTCGACATTGCCCTGATGCCTGCTGTACTGGCTGGTATCATCCTCACCTACCGGGGCAAACTGCTCACCGGCGCGGCATTAACCGCATTGGCTACGGGCATGCTCATCTACAATAATCACCTGCAGATCATCTACTATACACTGATCATGGTGGTCTGTCTTGCTATAGGTGCCTTTATTCATGCCTTTAGGGAGAAGCAACTGCCACAGTTCTTTAAAGCATCCGGTCTGCTGGCCATTGCCGGCGCACTGGCTATCCTTACTTCCATGGATAGCCTGTTGATGCTCCGCGAGTATACCGACTATACAATGCGTGGCAGCAAATCAGAACTCACCCTGGACCAGGGCGATGTGGCTCAAAAAAAATCTACCGGCCTGGATATCGACTACGCATATGACTGGAGCTACGGTAAAGCGGAATCAGGCACCTTCCTCATTCCTGGTTATGTTGGTAACTCCTCTGCCCAGAAATTAAGCAGCAGCTCCAATTTCGGCCAGCAAATGATCAGTCTCGGAGTACCTGCTGCCCAGGTAGATCAGTTCCTGGAACAACAGAAATTACCGGTTTACTATGGCGCACAATCCAAAGGTACTTCCGGCCCTGTTTATGTAGGCGCTATCATCTGCTTCCTTTTCGTATTGTCTTTACTGTTAGTAAAGAGCTGGCATAAATGGTGGCTTCTTGCTGTCACTGTCATCGGCTTTATACTGGCATGGGGTAAAAACATGGCGTTCATCAACGATTTCCTGTTCTATCATCTCCCCCTCTACAATAAGTTCCGTGCACCTGCGCAGGCATTGGTGCTGCCTTCACTCACCTTTGTGATCCTGGGATGCTGGGGTCTGCAGGAAGTGGCAGCCAGCCAACTGACCAAAGAGGCCTTACTGAAAAAACTGAAAGAAGCATTACTGATCACCGGTGGTATACTGGTAGGCTTTGTGCTGATCAGCAATTTCTTTACAGGATTCAGCAGCGCCAGCGATGCCAGCATGCTCAACTACTTCGCTCAAATGATGGGAGGCGAGGAAAATGGTAAACTCCTGATCCGCGCCCTGGAAAAAGATCGCAGCAGCCTGCTGTTGAAAGATGCTTTCCGCTCCGTGATATTCATCCTCATCGCAGCAGCCGCCATCTGGGCTTTCCTGAAAACAAAAATAAAATGGCAGACAGCTGCACTGATTATCACCGCTGCTGTTGCCATTGACCTGTTACAGGTAGATAAAAATTATCTGAACAACGACAGCTTTGTAGATGATATGAGCTATATGCAGGTAATGCAACCTTCCGCTGCTGATCAGCAGATCAAACAGGATCCGGATCCGTACTACCGTGTATTCAATCTCACTACCTCACCGTTCGATGATGCATCTCCTTCCTATTTCCACAAAAACATCGGCGGCTACAGCCCTGCGAAATTGTGGGTCTACCAGGATCTCATCACCCATCAGATCTCCAAACAAAATATGCACGTGCTGAACATGCTCAACACGAAGTATTTTATTGTACCTGATCAGAAAAGCGGGCAACCGGTAGCACAACGCAATCCGGGCGCTTATGGAAACGCATGGTTTGTAAAAGATATCATCTGGGCACCGGATGCCAATACAGAAATGAAAACGCTGGATTACCTGAACTCCCGCGACTCTGCTGTTATTGATAAACGATTTGCCGCACAGCTGGGCAACTTCAAACCAAGCGCAGATAGCAGTGCTACCATCATGCTCACCAAATATGGTCTGAATAAACTGCAATATGTGTCACATAACCCACAGGAAGGTTTTGGGGTGTTCTCTGAAATATACTACCCTGCAGGCTGGAAAGCGTTCATCGATGGCAATCCTACTGACATCATCCGCACCGACTATGCACTGCGCGGCTTGAAAATACCCGCTGGTGATCATAAAATTGAAATGCGGTTTGAACCAACTGTAGTATTCACCGGTCTGAAGCTTTCCGGCATTTTTTCTATTTCGTTACTGTTACTGGTGATTGCCATCTTTGGATGGGAATTCTATCAGTACATCAAAAGTGACAAACAAAAAACAGCATAAAACAGGAAACTATAAAATGGAAGGCCTGAGCAAATCTGCTCAGGCCTTCCATTTTATAGCAAACGTTCGCTGCATTTCCTAAAAGCTAATAGCTAAAAGCTAACAGCTAAATCAATATCTCTTCGAAAAAATATAACGCAAGCCTATAAACAGATGATGGGCAAAATTGGGAATATGTCCATAATACCGGCTCAGTATTTTATACCGTTCCTTCCAGGCCAGCTGCTGATGCTGCTTGGAAGTGCCTCCCACCCTGAACCGCGCCACTACCTCATGTGTATTGCATATGTTGCGGGATGCTTTCAATGTACGGATCATCCAGTCTATATCTGCACAAACCTTATACTGCAAATCATATAACGGGCTTAAACTACGCCGAATCACATAGGCCTGATGCGACACTACCATGCCATGTTTTAAACTTTTCCACGTAAGCTGATCCGGCACTTTATGAGGTGTTTGCTCAGATCGCAAACCGATATCTGCGCCGTTTTCATCCATAAACATGGCCTCACCGTAATACACATCTGCATCGGCACAGGTAGCAAACATTTTATGGATCACCTCTTCATTTGCCAGTACATCGTCTGCATTCAGAAACAACAGGTAATCCCCGGTAGCCAGCTGCATACCCTTATTCATGGCATCATACAAGCCTTTGTCTTTTTCAGAAACAACAGTAGCAATACGGGAACGGTATTTCTCCACCACGCCCATGGTATTATCTCTGGAGGCTCCATCCACAATAATGTATTCGATATGCGGATACGTTTGTGACAGCACACTTTGTATGGTGCTTTCTATAAATTTCTCTGCATTAAAACATACGGTGATAATGCTCAATACCGGGTTAGCTGCTTTGCTCATGTAAATAATTATAGTGGTTCCTTTACCACGGATTGAAACAACTCATAATATTGTGCAGCTACTACCTTCATGCCGAAACGCTGTTCCACATAGGTTCTGGCCGATTTACCAAATTGCCGGCAGGTGGCCGGATCATTCAGCAAAGACAAGGTATGCGCAGCAAACTGCTGCTGGTTGCCCGGTGCAATCACATATCCTGTTTCCCCATCCTTTACGATCTCTCTGCAACCGCCTACATCAAAGGTAATACAGGCCGTTTCACAACTACCAGCTTCTATCAGTACGTTCGGCAGGTTATCTGCTTTGGTAGGATAAAAGAAAATATCGCTGGCACTATAGCACTGCATCATTTTCTGCGTGTCCTTCACATAACCGGTATACACACATTCCAGGTGTTTAAATGTGCCAGGCAAACGATCCTTGCCTATCATGAGCAGATATACCTTGCGATCCAGCTGCTCATCCAGCAGGTGTAAAATGTTCAATAGTTCTGCTCCTCCTTTAAACTCACTGTTAAACAGGCGTTCAGACACAAAGGTAATTACCTGCGCGTCGGCGGGCAATCCCAGTGCCTGCCTGGAAGCTGCCTTGTCCTGAGGCCGGAAATAATCCGTGTCTATTGGATTCGGAATATGATACAGCGGTTCTTCTCTTGTCAGTGGACTTTCCATCGTCATATCATATAACCATTCTGAGGGAGATACAATATGAAGATCGCTGGCGGCGTACAGGCGCTGCTTTCTGCGCATCAGGTAGTTGCCATTGGGCAATCCCATAGATGGTGAATGCTTATGCTCCGATTTGCCAGCTCTGCCTGATTTCCAGGCCGTATCACCAAAGGTATGGGCCGCATTACCGGTCAATGCCCACATATCATGCAGGGTCCATACAATAGGCGCTACCACGGATAAACGCGGCAATAACGTGGCATCAAAATAGCCGCCGTGTATATTATGTAAACTGATTACATCCGGCTTAAATGCATGTGCTGCACGCATGATGGCCGGAGATGAAAAAGGGAAATATAGGTATTGTAATCCAACCTTATTGCTGAGTACATTGAGGCCTCTTTCTATCACATTGCGTATCATACCCGGACGGGTTACCGTTACATCCGGAGATGCCTGATGGGTGCCTACTACAAAATGATTCTCGGTATGGTAATACTGCGAGAGTCCTTCCGCAATCCGTTGTGCTGCTATTGCCGCACCACCGCTGTTCTCATATTTATTGATAAAAAGTATTTTCACCCGCTAGTATTTAAAGAACTGTTGCATATGCCTCCGAAACAAGTCAATGGGCCAGTCACGCACCAGGATGCGGGGCAATGCATAAGGATTACTCCAGGTATGCACCTGTCCGTAGTAATTGGCCGTTACCAGCTGTAAACCCAGTGCCTTACAGGCTTTTATACTGTCTGCGTTATAGTAGCGTTTGGTCCCCAGGAATTTCCTGCCACCAAAAGGATAGGAAAAATGCACCTGTGGAGTACCCAGCACACCTTCCAGTATTTCTTTGGACATGCCTATTTCGGTATACTGCTCTTCATAGCTGAGCATGCCTACAGCAGGATGCCGGTGCGTATGGCAGCCAATAGTAGCATAAGCAGCGTTACCCATTGCCTTCAATTCCTCCCAGCTCATGAGCCGGTGAGAAGGCCGCCCGATAGCATTTTTGCCGGACCACTCATACAGTTGTTCCAGGGCTGATTCTATCACGGCCGGCTTGCAGAAACGCAGCACCTGTTGCAGAGCATAATAGGTTTCCCGTATAGCCATGAGCGTGCCGGTAGCATATTGCCACGATTGGCCGTTGATATTAATGCGCAGTTCCGGTGGCAGATTTCCGTTGGTCAGCAGTATGCGTTCCAGGTCATCCCACCATAACTCGTATTCCGTATTAATTTTTGAAGTAGTAATATAAAACAAGGCGGGTACCTGTCGTTGGGTCAGTATGGGCAATGCTTCATGATAGTTATCTGCATAACCATCGTCAAACGTAACAAATACTGATCTTTCGGGGAAAGCCTTTTTATTTTTTACATGGTATAAAAAACGATCTGCATCCAATACATGGTAATCAGACGCCAGATGGGTGAGCTGTGCATTGAAGTTGGCGGGTGTAACAGACAGTTCCTGTGGGTCCTGCTGCAGGGTGGTTACCCGGTGATACAATAAAATAACTGCCGGACGCTGCACTTTGTTGGCCACATAGTGCATAGCTGAAAATACTTTTTGACTCACGTTTCCCATCAGATAGTGCTACATTTTATCGTGTTATGCCTTTTTGGCCCTCACTGCAATGATAATCGGATACACCGGATCCTGATAATTCAATTCTTCCGGTAATAATTCTTCGGCGGAAATTCCCTGTAGGATAGCCGTACAGGTGAGTACATTACCGTAAGAAATGATCTCTATATTTTCTTCTCCAAAAATTTCACCAAATACTTTAGCGGCAGATTGTGCGGTAAAGCGCCAATAGTCGCCCCAGCGCTGCTGATCGTAAGCCGATATCTGGGTGGCGCCGGCCAGTGTAGCCAGCAGTACACCGCCTGGTTTTAACAGGTGATGCGCCCCTTCTATAGCCGTTTTAAAATCGTAAATGAAGTTAAAGGTCTGTGTACAGATAAAGCAATCAATTTTATCGGCAGGTAAAGACGCCTTGTCTGTCAGGTCTCCGATAATGGTAACATTTGCGCCTGCCTGCACATGCAGTACTTCAAAACTGCTGACCTGCGAACCAAATTGTTTTGAATAACTGCTTTCCGCTATTTCCAGTACATGACCATGAATATCGGCGCGGTGCGCATCCAGGAAGGTGCTGATATAATGACGATCTACCGGTGTCCCCCTGCTCCATCCAAAAGCCGGAGATACAGGTTGCAGCTTTCTTAAATTATCCCAGGAAACCGGCGAAATCACATCCCGCTTTATTTTTCTGAATATGTTACGCATTACCTTAAGCATGGCCGGTTATTTTTTTCCAGTATTGTTTAAGCCTGTTTTTAATCTTCGCTTGAATGGTCATGCCTGCATTTGCACGCAGGAATTTTGCAAACACTTTTTCCATGGGCAGGTTATTCTCCACCGGAATATCTCCTACCGGCACAGGTGCCTGGTATATCTCTGTATATAACCAATCTTCTTCTTTATAATGATGAGTAGCAGCAGCTACGTTCCCATCGTGCCTTACGAGTGATTTCACCGGGTACAGTGTGAGCATATCATGCAGATAGGCGGTAGCTCTCCAGCGAATAGCCCAGGAGCTTACTTTACCATTCTTATGCTGATGCAGCATTCTGAAAAAAGGATAAGCTCCCCAGAAATCAAATGCCCGCTTCAGTCCTTTCAATTTTATCAGCTCAATTACTTTATGGGTATCCGGCTCAAATTTCTTCCAGGCCCTGCTCCAGGTGCCCCATCCGAGGCTCCCCGGATCATGCACCAGGAAAGTAGAAGCCGTATTATCTGCCGGCACCTTAAATGGATACAGATAACCATGCACCGCCAATAACTTTTCTTCCTGCGCATATTTAGTAAGCGCATCATTCATAAATTTCAGGAAGAAGGGCGATACGGTGAGGTCATCTTCCAATACAATTATTTTACCATGCTTACCGATGACTTCCGTTACCCCATCAATCACTGCAGTGGCCAGGCCTTTGTTCTTTTCCGCTTCCAGGATCACCACCTTGCCACACCATTGCCGGCTGTGTACTATTTCCCGCACCTGTTTTATCAGCTGCAGCTGTTCCGGAGAAGCACCGGCTTTAGGACCGTCACAATATACATATAAGGTACTTTCTTTCGCTTCCTCATTCCTGCTCAGATACTCTAAGGTGTTGAGCGTCAGATCTGGCCGGTTGTATACAAATAATACGATGGGAGCAAATTCCATGATATGAAAAGGTCCTGCGCAAGGCAGGTGATTAAGTTAAAAGGGTAAAAATCGTATAAAATTAACAATAAAACAAATGTGTAGAGCGGGTTAAAGTCGTCCTCCGCCGGCGAAATACCTCTTCCAGTAAGGCTCTTTGAGATCACTGATCATCACCCCTGCACTGGTAGATGCATGTACAAATTTATCATTCTCAAGGTAGATGCCTACATGAGAAATTCGCTTCTTGTGAATCCTGAAAAATACCAGGTCACCTTCATGCAAATCACGTACGGGTAATCTTTTTACCTGTGTAAAAAGATCCGTAGAATTTCCGGAGAGTCCCAGCTGAAACACTGCATTCATCAGTGTATTCACAAATCCGGAACAATCAATACCGGCTCTTGTTTTTCCTCCTAAGCGATAAGGAGTGCCCCACCATTCTTCAATAAAGCTATACAACTTCTGATTTAATACATCTTCTACAGGAACATCCAGTAACTGTGCATATTTAAACTGCCAGCTCTGCGCATTTTCCAGATTGGCGCTGCCCCTGGAAATATTTTTGCTGATACTGACGTCTTTGCTGTTATAATTACTGTTGTTACGGGGATGACGGTTGGTGGCTATGCCATCTATAAATTCAACAGGTCTGTTGTTGGCTGTAGCAGGTGTGGTGGAGGGTTTCTTACTGGTAGTACTTTTTTTAAGTGAAGCGCAGGAACTAAGTGACAATGCACAAATCGATAACTTCACAAATAGATGTCCCTTTACTCTGATCATAAGCGTCTGGCTAAATTTTCGCTAAAATACAAAAGTACAAGCAGAAAGCAGAAAGCAAAAAGCTATTGAAGCAAATAATCAATTTTGTTATTCGCTTCAAACACCCGCTCCTATTGCTTTTTGCTTTTTGCTTTCTGCTTTCTGCTTTTTCCCGTACTTTTGCCCTTTGACGAAACAGATTAGCAGATGAATTTCTCCCACCTTCACGTACATACGCAATACTCATTACTGGATGGCGCCGCCGACATCAAATCGCTGTATAAAAAGGCGATGTCTTCTAATCAGCCTGCACTGGCGATTACAGACCATGGTAATATGTTTGGCGCATTTCAGTTTGTGGCAGAAGCATATAATAATAAATTAAATCCGGGTGATCCGAAAGATAAAAGACTGAAAGTAAAACCTATTGTAGGCTGCGAATTTTATGTCGTGGAAAACCGCCATAAACGTGCGTTTACAAGGGAAGAAAAAGATGTGCGTTATCACCAGGTATTGCTGGCCAAAGATGATGAAGGTTATCGCAATCTCATCAAGCTCTGTTCCCTGGGATATATGGAAGGCCTCTATGGTAAATATCCACGTATCGATAAGGAATTAGTACTGCAATATCACAAAGGACTGATTGCTACTACCTGCTGCCTCGGTGCTTCTGTTCCCCGCATCATTCTTCGCAAAGGAGAAGAGGAAGGAGAAAAAGAATTCCGTTGGTGGCTGGATATTTTCGGAGAAGATTTTTATGTAGAACTACAACGTCACGGTATTCCGGAACAGGAACAGGTAAACGCTGTATTACTGCGCTTTGCAGAAAAATACAATGTAAAGGTAATTGCCTCCAATGATTCCCACTACGTGGATCAGGCAGATGCCAACGCCCACGACATCCTGCTTTGTATCAACACCGGCGAAAAGAAAAGCACCCCTACCAATAAAGATTTTTCGGACGATGATTCTGCCGGCCCGAAGAACAGGCGCTTCGCTTTTTATAACGACCAGTTCTATTTCAAGACTACGGAAGAAATGACCAAACTGTTTCATGATCTTCCACAGGCCATTGATAATACCAACGAAATTGTAGATAAAGTACAGCTGCTGGATCTCAAAAGAGATATCCTGCTGCCCAACTTCCCTATTCCAAAAGAATTTATCACCCAGGACCAGTACCTGCGGCACATCACCTATGAAGGCGCCCGCAACCGGTACATGGAAATGAACGCCGATATTGAAGAACGTATCAACTTTGAGTTACAGGTAATCGAAAACATGGGTTTTGCCGGTTACTTCCTCATTGTGGCCGACTTCATCAAGGCCGGCCGTGAACTGGGCGTATTCATCGGCCCGGGACGTGGTTCCGCTGCAGGATCTGCAGTGGCCTACTGTATAGGCATCACCAATATAGATCCCATTAAGTATAATTTGCTGTTTGAGCGTTTCCTGAATCCGGAACGTAAGAGCATGCCCGATATTGATACGGACTTCGATGATGAAGGCCGTCAGAAAGTAATTGACTATGTAGTACAGAAATACGGCCGTAACCAGGTGGCACAAATTATCACCTATGGTACCATGGCAGCCAAAATGAGTATCAAGGATGTGGCCCGTGTAATGGACCTCCCGCTCGTGGAATCAAACATCCTCGCTAAAATGGTACCGGACAAGCCGGGTATCCAGCTGGATCGTATCTTCAACGCGCCCTTGGAAGGAGAAAAAAGCCTGGCCGATAAAGAAGGTCTCGCTGGTGAAGACATTGAAAATGTGAAAAAGCTGCGGGAACTCATCAAAGGTGATGACCTGCAGGGAGAAGTACTCCGCGAAGCCTGCGTACTGGAAGGGTCGGTTCGTAACACCGGTATCCACGCGGCAGGTATCATCATTGCCCCGCAGGACCTGTACGACCTCATTCCCGTATCTACTGCAAAAGACTCCGACCTGCTGGTAACCCAGTTTGAAGGAAGCATTATTGAGTCTGCCGGCGTTATCAAGATGGACTTTTTGGGGCTGAAAACCCTTACCATCATCAAAGGTGCGCTGGAACTGATCCGCCAGAACCATGGCATCACCATCGAAATAGATAATATTCCGCTGGACGATGCCAAAACATATGACCTTTACCAGAAGGGCGAAACCAACGCTACGTTCCAGTTCGAGTCGCCCGGTATGCAGAAGTACCTGCGTGAGCTGAAACCGGATAGGTTCGATGACCTTATCGCGATGAACGCCTTGTACCGTCCGGGACCACTGGAGTACATTCCTTCCTTTATCCGCCGTAAACACGGCCTGGAGCCGGTACAATACGATATTGCCGAAATGGAGGAATACCTCAATGATACCTACGGTATCACGGTATACCAGGAACAGGTGATGTTGCTGAGCCAGAAACTGGCAGGCTTCTCCAAAGGTGATGCGGATGTACTCCGTAAAGCCATGGGTAAAAAGCAGATCGCGGTACTGAACAAGATGAAGGCGCAATTCATGGAAGGCTGCGCCAAAAATGGCCACGATCCTAAAGTATGCGAAAAAGTATGGACCGACTGGGAAGCCTTCGCCTCTTACGCCTTCAATAAGTCGCACTCCACCTGTTATGCTTTCGTAGCCTACCAGACTGCTTACCTGAAAGCCCACTACCCTTCTGAATATATGGCTGCCGTACTGAACTGTGCCAGCAATATTGAAAAGATCACCTTCTTCATGGAAGAATCCAAACGCATGGGCATCGATGTATTGCCGCCCGATGTGAATGAATCTTTCAAAGGTTTTGCTGTTAACAAACAAGGCCAGGTTCGCTTCGGACTCGGCGGACTGAAAGGTGTGGGTGAGGCCGCTATTGAAAACCTGCTGGAAGAACGGAAAAAAGAAGGTCCTTTCAAAAACATATTCGACTTTATCAAACGCGTAAATCAACGCGCCGTCAATAAAAAATCTCTCGAAGCCATGGTGATGTCCGGCGCTTTCGACAGCTTCCCGGAACTGCATCGTGCACAATACTTCCACAAGCCGGAAGGAGAAGCCCTCACCGGCCTGGATAAAATCGTGAAATTCGGTCAGCAGGTAACAGCAGGCTCCTCCAATATGGGCAGCCTCTTCGGTGCCGACGATATGCCGGATGTGGAACCGCCTAAAATACCTACCTGCGATGCGTGGCCACTGATCATGAAGCTGAACAATGAAAAGGATATCACCGGTATCTACATCTCCGGACATCCTCTCGATGACTATCGCTTTGAAATGAAACACTACCATATGAACTCCGTACAGGAGCTGGTAGAATACCAAACCGAAATAGCCCAGCCCGGAGGCAGCGGAGGCCGCTCCAGGGAACGCAATTTCAGGCTGGCAGTGTATATCACCAACGCCCAGGAAAGGATTTCCCGCAACAACCGGCAGTTTGGAGTAATGACTATTGAAGATTATACCGGCAAATTTGAATTCGCCCTCTGGAGTGAAGATTTTATCCGCTTCGCCCCTTACCTGAAACCGGGGTTATGCCTCTTTATCAATGGTGGCTTCAAATCCAAGCGTTTCAATGATAATGAATATGAGTTTAAGGTAAGTGGTATACAACTGCTGCAGGAAGTAAAGAAAACACATACCAAACAGGTATATCTGAATACCATGCCCAAGTACATCAACAAACAAACCGTTGATTTCCTGGTAGACAATGTAAACCGCTTCCCTGGCAACAGTATACTGCACGTACACCTGACCGACCGGGATAATCAGACACAGGCAAAACTGCATACTTTTAACCGGAATATTGAGATGAATGACGAGTTGGCGGGTTTCCTGCATAAACAGCCGGATATTGATGTGTACATAGAGATTATCAATAAGTAGGATGCCAAAAATGCAGTAATTTGCACTCGGATCAAGATTTGATCATAATATAACACGAATCAGAAAATCAAAACAATCGTTAAATAAAACTTTTTAAATCACAGAATATGGCTTTAGAAATCACTGATGCGAACTTTGAAACGGAAGTTCTGAATTCCGATAAATTAACTGTTATTGACTTCTGGGCAGAATGGTGTGGCCCTTGTCGCGCTATCGGTCCGGTAATTGAAGAACTGTCTAAAGATTACGCAGGTAAAGTAAATATCGGAAAAGTTAACGTGGATCAGAATCCGCAGCTGTCTGTAAATTACGGTATCACCAGCATTCCAGCTATCCTTTTCGTTAAAGGTGGTCAGGTAGTTGACAAACAAGTAGGCGCTGTGCCTAAATCCGTGCTGGATAAAAAAATACAGGCCAATATGTAATTTTTATAAAAACTGAGTTTAGGAGCGTTCCGGTTTATTCCGGAGCGCTTTTTTTTGTCTTATTCTGAGCCGGAAAAAATCCGAAGCTTTCCCGTATCTTCATTTTCAAATTCTACTTTTTTGCGCCATTACTTTATTATCCTTCTTACCTTTTTCTCTTGCGCTACTGCTATGGCACAGCGTAAATGCGGTACAGCGGAAGCCTTGCAACAACGGGTAAAAGAAATCCCCCGCCTACAGGAACTCTTGCAGAAAAATGAAGCCCTCATGCTGCAGGGACAAATCCTTCAGCGGCTCAACGCACGCACAGAAGACATTCCGCAAACGGTATCTATTCCTGTGGTGGTACATGTGGTACTGGATGATACCGCCGCTGTTACGTATGCACAGATTCAATCTCAACTGGATGTGTTGAACCGCGACTATAACGCCGGCAATACCGATATTTCCCTGGTGCCTGCTGTCTGGAAGCCGCTGATCGGTAACACAAAAATCAATTTCTGTCTGGCGCAACGAACACCAGGCGATGAACCAACGAATGGAGTGGTGAAAGTAAAGATCGCACCTGGGCAAAGTTTTTCAATCAACAACGGCGCAGCCGATGTAAAATATCAATCAACCGGTGGTTCCGATGCCTGGGATCATTCCAAATACCTGAACATATGGGTAACCCGCCTGTCTGGTAATTACCTGGGAGTTGCTGCTCCTCCCGGTACCGGCTACCCGGTAGAACAGGAAGGCGTAGCGGTACAATACACCGCCTTTGGTACTACCGGCAGCGTAACCGGGGTGTATAACCTGGGTAGAACAGCTACTCATGAAATTGGTCATTATTTTGGTTTAAAACATGTTTGGGGAGATGATAACGGCAGCTGTAATATCGATGATGGAATCGCCGATACACCGCTTCAGGGTGATAATACCTACGGTTGCCCTACTTTTCCTAAACTGGATAACTGTACCAGCACCGCACCGGGTATTATGTTCATGAACTACATGGATTATACCGATGATGCCTGTATGCACCTCTTTACCGCCGGACAGGTAGATCGTATGCGTTTTGTACTGGAGAACATCATTCCCAGTCTGATGACCTCCAATGGCTGCGTACCGCCCTTGCTGGTCAACAACGATGCGTCCCTGGTGAGCATCACCACTCCCGACGGCAAAATATGCAACAACCATATTGCACCGGTAGTGACCCTGCGCAACCGTGGCGCCAATGCGCTGACCAGCGTCACCATCTGGTATCAGCTAAACGGCGGACCACTCACGTCCTATAAATGGACCGGTAACCTGGGCAGTCTGCAACAAACAACCGTTACCCTGCCGGGCGCCGATGTGACTATTAACAGTTATAACCTGAAAGCCTATACGCAATCACCGAACGGACAACCGGATGYCAACCTATCCAACGATACTGCGAATATCCGTTTCCGTTATGATGCAGAAGTAACACTGCCTTTTACGCAGGGCTTTGAAGATGATAGCTTCCCTCCTCCGGGCTGGGACCTCTATAATCCTGACCACAGCTTTACCTGGGAGCGCTCCCGTGATGTAGGCAAAGGCAGCCAGGCCTCCGCCCTCATCCGCAACCTCGGCTATAATACCAACGACCAGACAGATGACCTCATTACACCGGTGATCGATCCCCAGGGACACGATTCCGTATTCCTGTTTTTTGATGTGGCCGCCGCCGTGTTTTCCGACCCGGCTACGCCCGGCATCTCCTGGGATACCTTGCAGGTAATCGTTACTTCCGACTGTCGCCAAACCGGTACGATGTTGTACTCCAAATGGGGAGCTAACCTGATTACACGCGCCAAACCCATACAAACAGAGTTCGTTCCGCTTGCCAGCGAATGGCGCCGGGATTCAGTGGATTTGACCGCCATTTCACATAAAGGAAAGTTTCAAGTAGCATTCAGAAACATTTCAAATTCAGAGAATAATATCTATATTGATAATATAAATATTGTAACGAAAGATGTCAACCCATTACTCCGGGAAAAGGGCGTTTTAGTCAATCCTAACCCCACCACCGGTATCTTTTGGGTAACGTTTTACCAGGTACCGGAAGACCTGGTACAGGTATCCATTTACAACGCGGCAGGGCAGTTTATGATGAGTAAACCTGCAGCAGATATCAGCGCTGGCAACCGACTGACCTTTAATTTGGTAAATGAGCCAAATGGTGTTTATTTTGTAAAATTAATTTACAGGAACAGGGCCAACACCATCAAATTAATGAAAGTAAGATGACGACGAGAAAAGATAATCCGGCTGTTCAAACGCTTCTTCAGCAAGCCAACCTGGACGCAGAATTGAAGCGCATTGCAGAAAAGATCCTTCAACAGGAAAGAATTACGCCCGATGAAGGGCTGATCTTATTTGAGAAAGGCGATATCGGCCTTCTGGGTGCTTTAGCCAATCATGTACGAGAGCGCATGCACGGTGACAAGACTTACTTCAACCGCAATTTTCATATAGAACCTACCAACGTCTGCATATTTACCTGTCACTTCTGCTCCTATTCCCGCTTGTATAAAAACAGGGAAGACGGATGGGAACTGAGTATAGATCAGATGATGGACATCGTTAAAAAATACGATAACCAACCCGTTACGGAAGTGCATATCGTTGGCGGCGTACATCCTAAAATGCAGTTGGACTTTTTCGTGGAACTGATTAAACAAATCAAAGCCCATCGTCCGGACCTGCACATCAAAGGCTTTACTGCCGTGGAACTGGACTATATGTTCCGCAAAGCCAAAGTAAGTGTAGATGAAGGTATGCGCATTCTCAATGAAGCCGGCCTGCAATCTATGCCTGGCGGCGGTGCAGAAATCTTCGCACCGGAAGTACGTGCTAAAATATGCCATGATAAAGTAGATGCTGATGGATGGCTCGCCATTCACAAAGCAGCCCACCTCCGTGGTATGCACACCAACGCTACCATGCTGTACGGCCATGTAGAATCTTTTGCAGATCGCATCGATCACATGGAACGCTTACGCTCCCTGCAGGACGAAACCGGTGGTTTTAACACGTTCATTCCACTGAAATTCCGCAATAAAGGCAATGATATGTCCCATATTGCAGAAAGCTCTATCGTGGAAGATCTCAGACTATACGCGATTGCCCGTTTATACATGGATAACTTCCCTCACCTGAAAGCCTACTGGCCCATGCTTGGAAGAAATACCGCACAACTGACACTTTCCTTCGGTGTGAATGACCTCGATGGCACCATAGATGATACCACCAAAATATACTCTATGGCCGGATCAGAAGAACAAAATCCGTCTATGAACACTGCCCAGCTGGCCATGCTGATTAAGAAAGCCGGCAGAAGACCAGTAGAAAGAGACACCGTTTACAACGAAATAAAAGATTATACTGAAGTAGTTTTTTCTGATGAAGAACTACTGACCAAATAGTACTTCTGTCTTATGCAATTACATCTGAAGTGTATATTAATCGCCAGTTTATACATCGCCGGCTGTCACCAGAATACAGGCAACAGTAACAACAATGGAGTTGATACCACTACGGCGGCACCAACAACAGCAGCAGTTACGGAAACCTCCAATGGCAGCGCTTTTAAAAAGCAGGCTACCCTGGCTTTTCTGTCAAAATCCGGTGCAGATACCCTGCGTAAAATTGATATACAGCTGGCGCAAACCGATGAACAGCGCGCCGATGGACTGATGTACCGTAAAACGATGACAGATGATCAAGGCATGCTCTTTATTTTTCCGGATATGGAAGAACGTGCCTTCTGGATGAAAAACACCTACATCTCCCTGGATATTATTTATATAGCAGATAACATGGAGATTGTATCCGTTCAGAAATATGCCACTCCTTTATCAGAAGAAAGCTTGCCGTCTTACAAGAAAGCGAAATATGTGCTGGAAGTAAATGGAGGTTTCTGCGATAAATATCACATTGCATACGGAGATAAGATAGCATACCAATAATATTTATCAGGATTGATCCTGGAAAAGAGARGCCCTGGCAGATGCCGGGGCTTTTTTTGCGCTATGATACATACTTGATCGCTAACACTAATAGCCTCTTTATACTGCTGCATTCACGACTTCGAGTATATGCAACTGTGTTTTTCCTGCCGGTACTTCCCATTCAATCACATCACCAGTGCTGTAGCCCAGTAAAGCCGTGCCTATGGGCGACAGGATCGATAATTTACCTTCCTGTAAGTTGCTCATCGCCGGCAATACCAGCTGTACGCTCCGTACGGTCCCACTACGTTCATCTCTGAACTGCAGCGTTGAATTTACCTGTACTACATGATCAGGGACCTTCCCTTTTTTAACCACAGCCCGCTCCAGCTCTTCTTTCAGCTTATCCGTGGCAGGTGCCTCGTAGCAGAGGGTTTTAAGGATTTCGTAATCATGTAGGGACACAATAATCTGTTTCTTTTTCATGATAACCGGGTTTTAAATCAATTATAAATAGCTTTTAGCTTTTAGCTGCTAACAACTGATGACTAAGTGCTAAAAGCTGTTTCGGTGCATATATTTCTTCATAAGATCGTATATCCGTTCTAGTTACTCTCCTGTATAAGGCCGCAGGACTCACCTTCTCTGCCGAAGCAAAGCCACACGCGCCCATCAGCTCTGCCAGTGCCGCAATGGTATTACGGTGATAATTGGCCACACGTACCCGTTTGTCGGCTACATTCACTCCCTGATAAAGCGTAGGATCCTGCGTAGCCACCCCTACCGGGCAACTGCCACTATCACATTGCAATGCTTGGATACAACCTAAAGCCAGCATCATGCCGCGGRCACTGTAACAAGCGTCTGCACCCATTGCCAGTACTTTCATGATGTCGAAGCCGGTAATAATTTTACCACTGGCCATAATACGTATATGTTGCTTCAGGTTATAGTGACGCAGCAGGTTGATCACCAGTGCCAGCGCATCATACAACGGCATCCCGATAGAGTCGGTAAACTCCAGCGGAGCCGCACCGGTACCACCTTCTGCACCATCTACCGTAATAAAGTCAGGGTAAATACCGGTATTCACCATAGCGGTGCAAATACGCTCAAACTCATCAGCACGGCCCACACACAGCTTAAACCCTACCGGCTTGCCTTCTGAAAGTTTACGTAACTGCTGTATAAAAGCCAGCATCTCATATTCATTGGAGAAGGCAGTATGCGCGGCGGGAGACAATACACTGATGCCTGCTTTTACTTTACGGATGGCTGCAATTTCAGGTGTATTTTTAGCGGCAGGCAACACCCCACCTTTGCCGGGTTTGGCGCCCTGGCTCAGTTTCAGCTCAATCATTTTCACCGCAGGTTCCGCTGCTGCAATCGCAAATATCTCCGGAGAGAAATTGCCTTTTTCATCACGACAACCAAAATAGCCGGTACCAATCTGCCAGATCAGGTGGCCACCATGTTGCAGGTGGTAAGGACTAATTCCTCCCTCTCCGGTGTTATGGGCAAAGCCTCCCAGTTGCGCTCCGCCGTTCAGGGAAGCAATGGCCGTTTTACTTAATGCACCATAACTCATGGCACTTACATTCAGTAAACTGGCGTTATATGGCTGGTCACATTGTGCATTGCCGATGTTCACCCTTAAATCTTCCGGTTTTACTTTCGTTGGAAACGCTGTATGGGCAGCCCATTCATAGCCCGGCTCATACATGTCATCCAGTGCACCGAAGGCAACAGTTTGTTTTACATCTTTGGCACGCTGATACACCACCGCACGCTGACGACGACTGAACGGCCTTCCGTCTGTATCCGATTCAAAAAAGTACTGACGCATTTCCGGCCTGATCTGCTCCAGCAGGTAACGCAAACGGCCCAGTAACGGGTAGTTGCGCAACAAAGCATGTTTTCCCTGCAGCCGGTCATATATAGTCAACAGGCTGATACCTACTGCCACCGGCAACAGGAACCATCCGGTTAAATATCCACGATAAAGGCTCGCAGCGACACTCACATCCAGCAACAGGCATAAAAAGTAAACTGCCCATCGTGCTATCCGATGATTCATAAAACTGATTTTATAAGATTGTTTTGGAAAAATGCTAGCGGAATAAAACTACATAGGTAGTCATCCCCCCGGGTACAACGCTTTATAAACTAAAAGTTGCCCGGGATTAAGTGTTGAAGTCTTTAGGACAGGATAAGAACGGCAACAGGAACCCGCAGGTACGTTTGATCGCACGGGGTGTGTTTTGAAAGAGTAATATGGTAGTTGCCGGATTCAATTAATAATTAATTGTAATCCGGCAAATATAAGGCTTTTATTTACAACAAACTATCAATTCGCTAATTCACCAGCCGTGAAAGGCTTCTGACGACCCCCATTCAACTTACGCACCTGCTGTATATCAGCAGCCGTTACTTTGTCTGCTTTGTTTTTCCAGGCACTGCGCAGGAAAGTCAGTAACTGTGCAATGTCCGCATCGCTGATTTCATCGCTGCCACCAATTCCCGGCATGTCACCATTTATTTCAGGCGCTTTATACATTTTTCCATGTACTTCTACCGGCCCCGTCAGGCCGTATAGTACAATAGAAATAAATGCTTTCTTGTTGCCATTTACCCAGTTGCTTTCATTGAGAGGTGGCGCCATAGCAGCAATCCCCTCCCCGCTTTTACCATGACAGGTCTGGCAAACTGTGTTGAATATTTTATAGCCACGGGGTAACGATTTTCTCAATTCCTCCATCTTTTTAGCATTGGCTTTGCTATCCATGTTTTTCAACACGGCCTCCAGCTGCCGCCGCAATACCAAGGTGGTATCAGGATTCCAGGCAGTCACCTGCTTCAGTAATGCCGCTTCTCTGTTCACTGCATTATTCACCAGGGCGGCTGCAATATAACGGTTAGGGGCATACGCTTTTATCATTTTATCTTCCAGCTTGCCGGAATTCACTTTATCAAACTTCGCAACTGTTGGCAACAGGTAGGCTACTGCCGGCGCCAGGTAAGGATTATCAGACAAGCTATCCAGTGCCGCCACCATCACTTTTACATTGCTGCCGCTTAATACGGCTGGCAATGCGGCCAATGCCTGCATTTTCAGTGCTGCATTGTTCTCCTTCCATATACCACCGAGATCATCGGCTGTCAGCTGATGTAACCCTTCCAGGGTCCACAGCGCATGTATCTGGCTCAACGGATCTTTCAGCAGGTTCCGTAAATCAGGCGCCGCTGCGACCAACTGCTGGTCAATGATAAGTTGCTGCGCTTTATCCCGTAGCATGCCATTGGGTGACTGTAACTGGCTGACTAACCCCTGCGCTCCATACATTTTAGGAGGCATTGGCTCATGCGTACCTGCAGGCACAATACGGTAAATACGCCCACCATTCAGCGGCTGCGTCAGGCTCCGCATTTTCACCTCGTTTTTTAAGTACTCTGTGATGTATGTTTTATGTTGCAGAATGCCCCGGTACATATCCGCAATATAGATAGCGCCATCAGGTCCTGTTTTCAAGTCTACCGGCCGGAAACGCTCATCGGTACTGGCGAGGAACTCTTTGTGCTGATAGGCTTGTACACCTTTCACCACATAACTGCTATCTGATAAAATATTTCTTTTGATCAGATTAGCGGAAGGCTCCGCCACAAAGGCGTTGCCACGATACTCCGCTGGCAGCAAGTCTGCGCGATAGATCATTGGGGCACAGGCGGCGGTCATGCTCACCAGGCGCAGACTGTCGTCCAGCGTACCTTTCTGGTATCCTCTGTTTACGCCCGGCGTTGGATGAATAGGATAAGTACGGTTGTCCGGCACTATTTTCTGATCGAAGCCGGCAGCATTTTGTTGTGCCGGATTGGTGCCACCTAAGCCTGGCGGGAAATAGTCGCCCAGCACGTTCTCTGAGTTGTTATTATAATAAAGACGTCCCTGGTTGTCCTGGGTAATACCCCATTGACCTCGGAAATGCGTGGTTTCTTTCAACCATTTATTGCCCACCTTACGGTAACGCCTATCCGATTTTGCATTATAGATCCAGTTGTCCATCGCGCGGAGCAGTCCATTGGGCTGGTGCTCTACGTTGCCGCCGGCTGCATATTGATCATCGACCAGGGTTCTTTTACCGGGTTTATCTTTATTGTTTTCGATGAACCAGAGTTGTGGTGGGGTGGCCACCAATACGCCGTTCTCTACTAAACATACTGCCCTGGGCAATACCAGGGAATCCAGGAATACGGTTCTTTTGTCCATCACCCCGTCGCCGGTGGTATCTTCCAGAATGACAATTTTGCCATCGGGTTTATCTTCTCCGGTACCAACGGTATCGGGCATGAAGCCGGTCATTTCCACCACCCACATTCTGCCGCGTTCATCAAAGGTCATCGCCACAGGTGCTACCACCATAGGTTCGGCTGCTACCAGCTGTACTTCCAGTCCTTTATCAAGCTGCATATGACTGATGGCTGTTTTTCCATCAAGTACCGGTGATGTGGCAAACTGCTCCCGCATTGCCAGAGAATCCGTTTCGTGTTTGTTTCCCTTCTTTTGCTGATCCCCTTGTCCACAGGCAAATAAAGCAAGAGATAACGTGGTGGTAATAAGATAGTGAATACGCTGCATTGTTATTATTCGGTTGCGAAAAAGTAAAAATACATTTCTGAATATATTTTTTTTGAAAAATTATATGAGATACCAG